>NZ_WIAE01000011.1:0-119695 GCF_009828605.1 Arthrobacter zhaoguopingii
CCACCCGGACCGTCGAAACGCCTCGGATCAGCGCCCGATACGCCGCCGCCCGCGTCTCCCACCCAATCTTCTTACCCACACCACACCCCGTTCCTCAAGGTGTTGCGCTAAAAACTAGAGACTGCCGGCGCCGAAGCGTGGTTAACTGCACACTCGGCGGGACGCACGCACCCCGAGGGGGACCGTCAGGCGGTTCCGAGCTCGCGCCGCACCAACGGCAGCACCTCTGTCCCCAGCAGTTCGATCGACTCAAGGACCTTCGCCTGCGGCACCGAGGAGAAATCGAACTGAAAGATGTGGCGGTCGTGCTGCATCTGGGCGGAGGTGAGCGCGATCTTCTGCGCCACCTCCTCCGGAGTCCCGACGAAGACCGCACCGGCGCGCGCCGCCTGCATGTTGTATGTCAGGCCGCTGGGAGTGGGGAATCCGCGCTCCGCCGATATTCGGGTCATCGTATCGAGCCAGTACGGCCGGAACAGCTCCCGGGCGCCCTCCCGCAGCACCAGGCCCACGCTGCTCACCCCGACCCGCAGCCTCTCCGGATCGTGCCCCGCCTCCGCGGCGGTGGCCCGGTACAGCTGCGCGTGCTCGGCGAAGTTCCCGACCGTCCCGCCGAGCATTGCGTACATCACCGGGCGGCCCAGGCGCGCGGCCCGGACCGTCGACGTCATCGTTCCACCGGTAGCGATCCAGATGTCGAGGTGACCCGAGGGCGGGCGCGGCAGGACGAGCGCGTCCCTGAGTGCGGGCCGGAACCGTCCGCTCCAGGTAATGCGCTCCTGCGTGTCGAGCTGCAGGAGCAGGCCGATCTTCTCCTCGTAGAGCGCGTCGTAGTCCTCGAGCGCGGCACCAAACAGGGAGTAGGACTCGATAAAGGATCCCCGCCCAGCCGTCAGCTCGGCCCGGCCGCCGGAGAGCAGGTCAAGCGTCGCGAACTGCTGGTACACCCGCACCGGGTCCTCGGTGCTCAGGACGGTCACGGCGGAGCCGACGTGGATGGAGGTCGTCTGGGCCGCCGCGGCCGAGAGCACCGGAATGATCGATGAGACGGCATAGTCCGGGCGGTGGTGTTCGCCGATGCCGAAGTAGGAAAGGCCCACCTCATCGGCGAGCCGCACCCGTTCGAGTAGGTGCGCCATGCGCGCCTGGGGGGAGACCCGCTCTCCGGTGACCGGATCGGGGTGGAGGTCGCCGAAGCTGAAGACGCCCAGTTCCACGGGACTACCCGGCGGCCGGCACCGAACGGCCCGCCGGACCGGCGTCCGCGGCGGCACCGGCACCGGCATCGGCACCGGCCCGGATCCGCTCCGGGTGGGAGTAACAGTTGAGCGAGGAGCCCCTGCTGAAGCCCACCAGCGTCATGCCGGCGTCGTCGGCCAGGTCGGCCGCCAGCGATGACGGCGCGCTGACGGCGGCCAGGATGGGGATCCCGGCGAGCTGGGCCTTCTGCACCAGCTCGAAGGATGCCCGTCCGGAGACCTGGAGGATGGTACCCGCCAGGGGAAGCCTGCCCTCGCGCAGTGCCCAGCCCACCACCTTGTCCACGGCGTTGTGCCGGCCGACGTCCTCGCGCAGGCACAGCAGTTCGCCGTCGGCCGTGAACAGGCCGGCGGCGTGCACTCCGCCGGTACGGTCGAACAGTTTCTGGGATTCCCTCAGCCGGTCCGGCAGCCCGAGCAGCACCTCGAGGTCAACCCCAGCCGTATCGGCCCTCAGGTCGAAGCGCGAGGACTTGCGCACCGCGTCGATGGAGGCGGTGCCGCAGATGCCACAGGAACTCGAGGTGTAGACATGGCGTTCAAGGGCCGTGTCGGGAAGCACCGTTCCCGGCCGCAGCTGCGCCTCCACCACGTTGAAGGTCTGCTGGCCCGACTCGTCCACCCCGGCGCAGTACCGAAGGCTCGGCAGCTGTCCGGGTTCCCACACCACGCCTTCGGAGACCAGGAAGCCGGAGACGAGGTCGAAGTCGTCACCCGGGGTCCGCATGGTCACGGTGAAGGCCGACCCGCCCAGCCGGATCTCGAGGGGTTCCTCCCCCGCCAGTGCGTCCTCGCGCCGGCGGGGATCCGCCGTTGCGCGGAACGTGGTGATGCGGCGCCGCTGGGTGACCCGGTTCATGGTGAGCCTCCTTGAGATGGTCTATCTCGAGGGTAGCCGCATCACTGCGGAGTGGGCCATGGCAGGTCGAGCGCCTGCATGGGCTGGTCGGTGGCGCAGCCGGCGGGTGGAACCACCATGACCCCGTGGGCCAGGGCCAGTCCCCGGAGCATCCCGGAGCGCTGGTGGGTGCTCGGCTGGGCCCGCCCTGCCTCAGTGCGGTACGGCACCAGCCTGCTCCTGCCGGGCAGGGGCTCGAAGTCGGCGCCGCTGAGCACCTGGCGCAGCGGCGGGAGCGGCGCTCCCCGCAGCCCGGCGATCAGCGGCCCGGCAACGGTGAGCATCGCCATCATCGCCGCGAGCGGGTTGCCCGGCAGTCCCACCAGGAACCGCCCGTCGGGCAGCCGGGCCAGCAGGGTCGGATGTCCCGGCCGCATGGCGATCCCGTCGATGATCAGCTCGGCTTCAAGCGCCGCGAGGGCGCGCCGGATGTGGTCGGCGGATGACCCTCCGGTGCCGCCGGTGGTGATCAGCACGTCGCCCGAGGCCCGGGCGAGCGAGGCGGCGTCGGTGGCCTCAGAGCTGATGGCGTGTACGACGTCGTCGAAGTCGTCGCGGGCCCGGCCCGCAACATCGACGTGGCCGCCGAGCATCGCCACGAACGCCGGGAGCTGCGGCCCGAAGGTGTCGCGCACCTGTCCGGGCTGCGGCAGCCCGGCCTCGATCACCTCGTCCCCGGTCATCAGCAGCGACACCCGCGGGGCCCTCAGGACCGCCAGGGTGTCGTGGCCGCACACCGCCGCGAGGGCGATCTGCGCCGGGTTCAGGACGACGCCGGCGGGAATAGCGGTCGAGCCGCTGGCCGCCTCCTCGCCCGCGGGGCGGATGTGCTCCCCAGGCGCCGGTTCGTCGGCGCGGGCAAGGGAGTTGCGGTCCAGGCTGTCCCCGCGCACCAGCCCGTGCTCGGTCCGCAGGATCCCCGTGGTGTTCTCAGGCACCGTGCCGCCGGTGAGGATGAAGGTGGCCTGGCCCGGCTCAAGCGTGATAGTGCCCGAGTCGCTGTGCGGGGCATTCAGCCTGCGCGGGTCCTCAACCGGCGGGTGGACGAAGGTCCACGGTGGCGGACCGCTGACGGCCCACCCGTCCATCGCCGAGGAGGCGTAGTGCGGAATGTCCTGAAGCGCGGTGACCGGCTCGGCGAGCGTCTGCCCGAGGGCATCGGCCAGCGGAACCATCTGGTACGGCATGGCTTGGCCCGCGGCGTGGGCCACCTGCCGGGCCTCCTCCCAGCCGAGGTTGCGCCCCGCCTCAGCGCTCAAGAGCCGGCCCCTGCGGCGTCGCACTGCCGGGCCGCGAGGGCGAGGGCGGAGCGCATGGCGACCTCCTCCGAGGCCTGGCCGCTGGCCGCCGCAAGCCCGGCCGCGTAGCCGGCGACGAAAGTCGTCAGCGGTGCCGCCGGCCGCACGACGGCGTGGGCGGCCTTGCCGGCGAGTGCCAGGACCGCGTTGATGTCCACCCGGGACTCCTCAAGCTCAAAAGCGGCCAGCAGGTTCTCACACCACTGAGAAAGTAATTGATCGCGCTCGTCCATGAGGGCCCTCCCGGGGTTGGTTAGCCGTCGTCGACCCCGAGGGCCCGTGCATCGGCCCACGTGTCGACGTCGAGTGTCGTGCCCGGTGGAACCGGGACCGGTCGAACACTCACCCTAGCAAGGAGGGCTTTCATCGAAAGATTTTCCACACCGCCGGCCTGGACCGCGGCCGCCACCGCGCCCTCGAGGTCGCTGCGCCGGTACAGCGCGGCCAACGGCTGGTCCCGGCCTCCGTCGGACGCCATCACGGAGGTGCCGGCATCGGCGGCCGCCGCGAGCAGGGCGGGGACCAACTGCCCTGACCGGGGCATGTCGCAGGCTAGCACCATCAGCCAGGGGGCGGTGGAGCCCGCCGGCTCCGGCTGCGCCAGCGCGGCGGCCAGGGCCGCGGCGGGCCCGCCGAACGGCGGGTCCTCACGCATGAAGCGCACGGGCGGGGCACCCGGCGCCGGGCGCACCCCGGCGGCCGGCTCCGGGCCGACGACGGTGATCCGGCCGGCGCCGGCGACCGCCCGCACGGTGAGCTCGAGAAGGGTCGCCCCGGCGATGCGCAGGGAGGCCTTCGGCGTACCGCCCAGGCGGTTCGACCTGCCGCCGGCCAGGATGACGGCGTCGAACGCCGGCGGGACGGTTCCGCTCACGCGGCCCATTCAGAGAGGTACTCGCTCCAGGAGGGCGCCGGTTTCTCCAGTTCCTTAAGCTGCCACAGCGGCCCGCGGGGAGGCTTGGGGACAAACCGGAGGCGCCAGCCGAGACTGGCGAGCGTTTTGTCCCCCTTCGTGTTGTTGCAGCGCAGGCAGCAGGCCACCATGTTCTCCCAGGTGTCCCCGCCGCCCCGCGAGCGGGGCACCACGTGGTCGATGGTTGTCGCCGTCTTCCCGCAGTAGGCGCACAGGTGGTTGTCGCGCCGCAGGACGCCCCTCCGGGTGACAGCCAGGTCGTGGCGGTACGGGATCTTCACGTACCGGTTCAGCAGGATCACCGACGGCCGCCCGAGGATCTCCGTCGGCCCGACGACCGGCTCGTCGTCCTCCGCAATGACGCTCGCCTTCCCCGTCAGCACCAGCACCAGGGCGCGGCGGAACGTCACAACCGCCAGTGGCTCGAATCCTGCGTTCAAAACGAGAGTGCGCATGCGCATGCCTCTTTGCGGACTATGTCCCGCCGCCGGCTGCCACCCCGGATGTTCGGGATAAGTTCTACGAATTAACAATGCCTAGGGTAGCCGCCCGGCGCCCGGGCGGGAACACATCGCTGTCATCGCCTGGATCGCAGGGTGCACCCCACTCCCGCCGCCGCACCGCGGGACGGACACTGTTAACGAACAACGGGCCGGCAGGTTTCCCCCGCCGGCCCGTCCTTTTGAACGCGGAGATCAGCCGCCGACGCGGATGAACACGGGACCCGAGCCGAGCTGGGCCGGTGCGATGACCGTGGTGTTGCCGTTGAAGCCACCGTGGACCGCCTGGCCGCCACCGATGTACACGGCGATGTGGGCCATGCCCATGCCGCCGTCGGCGTAGTAGATCAGGTCGCCGGGGACGGCTTCGGCGGCGCCGACGGTGCGGCCCAGGGAAAGGTACCCGGCCGGCCAGCCGTGGAAGTTGATGCCCGCTGCGGCGAGGGCGTTGCTGGCGAGGCGGGTGCAGTCCTGCATGACACCGAGCTGGGCCTTGGCGGCGGCGGCGATGGTCGCTGCCTTGCCGGAGGGAGCTGCCGGGGCGGCGGGCTTCGCGGGAGCAGGAGCCGGAGCCGGGGCGGGTGCAACCGCTGCGGTGACGACCTTGGCGGCGGGTGCCGGCGCCTGGACGGCGGGGGCGGCAGGGGCCACGGCGGGGGCGGCCACGGGAGCCGGGGCTGCCACGGGGGCCGGGGCCGGTGCTTCGACGACGACCGGCTTGGCGACGGCTTTCACGGGGGTGCGGTTGAACGCCACCTTCGCGTTGACGTCGGCGACGACGGCGGCCGGCGCCGCGGTCACCTCGAGCGTCGAGGTGAAGGATTCACGCTCGGGCTGCAGGTCGGCGGCGTTCGCTGCCACACCGGAGGTGAGGACCAGTCCCGACGCGGCTGCAACGACGGCAGCCTGGCGGCCCATTCCGCCGGCGTTGTCGCTGACGGCCTTGGCGAGGGTGGTGAGTGTAGCCGTACGCTGCGCTGCGCCGCGGTGGCGGGCAATGGAGGCGCGATTAGACATGGGAGATCTCCAGAAGGTGTTGAGAGAGGGGTTCTAGCGAACGCGGACGAAGCTTGCGCCAGGCAGATCTGACAGGGAGTGAAGACCGGTATTAAGGCCGTTGAGGCCACCGCTGATGACCTGGCCGTTTCCGACGTAGATGGCGACGTGGCCGCCGGTGATGACAAGGTCGCCGGCCGCGGGGGTTCCGACGACGTCGCCGTACTGGAAGAACTGGCCGGGGGCGAGGTCACCCACAGACTTTCCAACCGAGCGGAGGGCCTTCTCGACCATCGCGGTGCAGTCCTGTGCGACACCGATCTGGGAATAGGCGGATCCGACGAGTGCGGCGCCGATGCCGGAGGAGGGAACCTCGGGCTTCGGTGCGGGGGCAGGAGCGGCGGGGGCCGGAGCCGGGGCGGCGACGGCGGCAACCTGCATGGGGGCAGGAGCCGGAGCGGCGGGGGCTGCGACTGCGGGCCGGACGACCGGGGCCGCAGCGGGGACTTCTACGACCGGCGCTTCGACGACGGGCGCTTCGACGACGACGGGCGCGGGGGCCACGGTGACGGCTTCACGCTCGAACGAGACGGCGGCGGTGGCCGCGGCGCTGACGGCCGCGGTTTCCGGAGCGGTGACGCTCAGCGAGGAGGAGGACTGTACTTCGCGCTCGGCGGTGGAGGAGCCGTGGGCCGGGAGGCCGGCTGCGAGCACGAGGCCCGAGGCGGCGACGACGGCGGCGGCCTGGCGGCCGACCGAGCCGGCATTCGAGGTGACGGCCTTTGAGAGAGCCGTTAGCGGATTCACAGGAGCCTGGACGGCGCGGTGGCGCCCCAGAGAAGAGCTATTGGACACGTTTGATTGCCTCTCCCAATGCCTGCGAGGTGAGCTGTCGGATTCGGATGGGAGTCACCCGGCCGCTGAAATCAGCGACTTAACCCCAAGGATTTCTAAACGAAACCCAAAAATTGGTTCCCCCGCCTCTGCCATGCGAATTGTGCGGACGGACCTCAGGCAATGGCAGAGCTAGGCGATTTGCTTGAGGGCGCCGAATCTATAACGATTTGGCACGAGTAGTACCGTACCTCACATCTGACCCAATTGTCACATTCAGATCACGACAGGTGTGTCGCCCCTAAAGCCAGCCCATCGGGTCGACCGGACGCCCGCTGATCAGAACCTCAAAATGGAGGTGGCATCCGGTGGAGGAGCCGGTGCTGCCGCTGGTTCCGACGGCGGCTCCGCGCGCGAGGACATCCCCCTTGGCGACCTCCATCGAGGCGAGGTGGTTGTAGGTCGTCTCCAGGCCGTTGCCGTGGTCGACGACGACCCGGTTGCCGCCGCCGTAGGGGTGCCACCCGGCGGACATCACGGTCCCGTCGGCGGCGGCGCGGACCTCAGTGCCGCAGGCGGCGCTGAAGTCCTGCCCCGAGTGGAACTCCCCAGCGAGGCCCGTCATCGGGCTGACGCGGTGGCCGAACCCGGAGGTGCCCTTGAGGGTCTCGAGCGGCCCGCTCAGGGAGCCCTTCACGCCCAGCGGCACTCCCGGGCGGTCCGAGGCGGCAACGATTGCCCGGAGCTGGGTGTCGAAGTCCTGGGAACCTCGAAGGGGAACGGGGGTGAAGCTGATGCTTGCCGATTCCGGGGCGCGGACCTCCTGCGGTGCCGGCACGGTCCCGGCGGCCGAGGCCGAGGTGCCTGCGGCAGTGGTCGGCAGGGCCGCCGTCAGGACCAGCCCGGAGACGGCCGCGGCCATCGCCAGCTTCTGTCCGGCCCGGTCCGGTGAGCCGCCGGCCCACCGGCCGCTGCGGCGCCGGCTGGTCCGGTGCGCGTCCCGCGGCCGCGGCGCGGGCTGGGCGGGTTCCGCGCGGCGGCGGCCTGACACCCGGTGTTTCGGCATGCTGTCCCCTTTCACTGCCGATGCCCGCCCGGCACCGGGCAGGCCGCACCGGGGGCGCCGCAGCGGCGGACGCGTCCCGGGAGCGGAAATGCTGTGCGCTCCTGCGGGCCGGCGCCGGTGGCGGGCTTGTCCCCGCGGCTGCGCGGGGATCAGGAGACGATCGGGAACAGTCTCACAGCATCATGCCCCGGCGGCAAAACGGGGCAGCACGACGGGGTGCGCGCGGCGCGCCCACAGGCTGGCGAACCAGAGCGGCGCGACGGGGTGCACGCGGTACTGCACACAGGCCGGCATACAGGTCGGCGGAACGCCGGGGGCCCGGGGCCCCCGCCCCAGCCGGGCGGACGACGGAAGGCCTGTCTGCGCTAGGCGACGGCGACGAAGACGTGCGCGGCGACCTCGGGCGGCAGTTCGAGAGCACCCTCGACGCCGGGAACCCGGACCGAGACGTATCCGCCCACCGACTCGAGGTTAAGGGAGGCTCCGGGGCGCAGCCCGCCCTCGGCCAGCTGGGAGAGGAGTTCCGGGTCGACCTGGATCGGCTCGGCGAGGCGCAGCAGGGTGACCGAGGAGCCCGGCCGGTAGTCGTCCATTGCCGCCAGCAGCGTTGTCACACCGTCGGTCGTGGATTCTGAGGCCACCCCTCCGATGGCCTCAAGGCCGGGGATCGGGTTGCCGTAGGGCGACTGGGAGGGCTGGCCGAGCAGTTCGTAGAGCCGCCGTTCGACCCGCTCGCTCATCACGTGTTCCCACCTGCAGGCCTCTTCGTGCACATACGCCCAGTCGAGGCCGATGACGTCGCTCAGCAGCCGTTCGGCCAGGCGGTGCTTGCGCATCACCCCGGTGGCGCGGCGCCGGCCGAGTTCGGTCAGTTCGAGGTGGCGGTCGCCCGAGACGACGACGAGCCCATCGCGTTCCATCCGCCCGATCGTCTGGGACACCGTCGGACCGGAATGGCGCAGCCGTTCGGCGATGCGGGCCCGGAGGGCAACGATGTTCTCTTCCTCGAGCTCAAGGATGGTCCGCAGGTACATCTCGGTGGTATCGATGAGATCCGTCATAACCGTTCGGCTCCTAGGTACGGCACAGTGCGGGGCAGGTAAGGATAACGCGTGCTGCAGCACGTCCGGGTGGGGCCGACCGCGTCCCTACGCCCCCTCAGGTTAACCCATGCACCATGCGCCCCGGCAATCCAGTGAGCCCCCGCACCCGGGGCCGTGCCGGACTTCACAAATAACCCGGCGCACCGGTCCTGGGGCAGAATGAGGCGCGTTGCCCCAGAACCCACGATCCGCACGGAGGACCAGTGAGCGAGCCTATGGACCTGTCGATTCCCACCGATCTGCTGCCCCGGGACGGCCGGTTCGGCGCAGGCCCATCGAAGGTCCGCGGGGAGCAGCTGAGGGCCCTCGCCGAAGCCAACCCGTCGATCCTTGGCACCTCCCACCGGCAGAAGCCGGTGAAGAACCTCGTCGGTGCCGTCCGCGACGGCCTCTCCACCTTCTTCGGGGCGCCGGACGGCTACGAAGTGGTCCTCGGAGTGGGAGGTTCGACCGCGTTCTGGGACGCTGCAGCCTTCGGGCTGGTGGAGTCGAAGGCACAGCACCTTTCCTTCGGAGAGTTCGGCTCGAAATTCGCCGCCGCGACCGACAAGGCGCCCTTCCTTGAGCGTTCCTCGATCCGCTCCTCCGAGCCCGGCAGCCGGCCGCTTCCTGCCGCGGAGGAAGGAGTCGATGCCTATGCCTGGCCGCAGAACGAGACCTCGACGGGGGTCGCGGCGCCCGTCGAACGCGTCGCCGGCGCGGACGACGGCGCCCTGGTGCTCATCGACGCCACCTCGGCCGCCGGCGGACTGGCGGTCGACGTCTCCCAGTCCGACGTCTACTACTTCGCCCCGCAGAAGAACTTTGCCTCCGACGGCGGGTTGTGGCTTGGCCTGTTCTCCCCCGCCGCGCTGGAGCGCGCCGAGCGCATTGACGCCTCGGACCGGTGGATTCCCGACTTCCTGAACCTGCAGACGGCGATCGGGAACTCGCGACTGAACCAGACCTACAACACGCCGGCCCTGGCGACCCTCGTGATGCTGAACGCGCAGGTCGAATGGCTTCTCGGCAACGGCGGCATGGAGTTTGCGGCGGCCCGCACCGCCGACTCGGCCGGGCGCGTCTACTCCTGGGCGGAGGCCTCCCCCCTCGCCACCCCGTACGTCCAGCGCCCGGAGGACCGCTCGAACGTCATCGCCACCATCGACATCGCGGCGCCGATCCGTGCCGCTCGGGTCGCGTCGGTGCTGCGCGCTAACGGCATTGTCGACGTCGAGCCCTACCGGAAGCTCGGCAGGAACCAGCTGCGGATCGCCACCTTCGTCTCGATCGATCCTGACGACGTCTCGGCGCTGCTGGCCTGCATCGACTACGTCATCGAAAGGCTCCCGGCGGACGGTCCGACCGAGTGAGGTCCCGCGCGGGCGTGCCCCGGGTCAGTCCCCCGGGCCCTGCGGCGTCTCGTGCGTGATCCGCAGCCGCCGGGGCGTGGAAC
The DNA here is from genome assembly GCF_009828605.1 of Arthrobacter zhaoguopingii. NCBI lineage: Bacteria > Bacillati > Actinomycetota > Actinomycetes > Micrococcales > Micrococcaceae > Arthrobacter > Arthrobacter zhaoguopingii. The sequence continues at coordinate 10,303 of NZ_WIAE01000011.1, forward strand.
GGTCGTACCGGATCCGGACCTCGTGGTACCGCCAGGCCCAGAACAGCCCGGCGGCCGCCGCCACCAGCCCTGAGGCTGCGGCGACGCCCAGGCTCCACCGCGGCCCGAAGGCGTCCGAGACCCAGCCCACGACGGGCGCCCCGAGCGGCGTCCCGCCCAGGAAGATCGCCAGGTACAGCGCCATCACCCGCCCGCGCATCACCTGCTGCGTCGTGGTCTGAACGTAGGCGTTGGCGCTGGTGAGGAGGGTGAGGGCGAACAGGCCTACGGGGACCAGGGCGAGGCCGAACAGGATCAGGTTGGGTGCAAGCGCCGCGAGGACGCATGCCGTGCCGAAGGCGCCGGCGGCACCGAAGACGAACCGCAGCCGGGGCTGCTCCCGCCGGGCCGACAGCAGCGCCCCGACGACCGACCCGATCGCCATGACCGAGGACAGCACTCCGAACACCCCGGCGCCCTGGCCGAACTCGGTGCGGGCCATGGCGGCGATGAACACCGCGAAGTTCAGGCCGAAGGTACCGACAAGGAAGATCGTGAGCAGTACCATCATCAGGTCGGGCCGGCCCCGCACATACCGGAAGCCCTCCCGGATGCGTCCCTTGCCCGGTGGCGACTTGGGTTGGACCTGCAGGTCGGGGATGCGGAGCGCCATCAGGGTGTAAACCATGGCGCCGAAGGTGAGCGCGTTGATCAGGAACACCCACCCTGGCCCGACGGCGGCGGTCAGCAGCCCCGCCACTGCGGGGCCGACGAGGCGGGCGGCATTGAAGGAGGCGCTGTTGAGGGCCACCGCATTGGGCAGGTACTCATCGCGCACCAGCTCCGAGGTGAAGCTTTGCCGCGCCGGCGCATCGAAGGCGGACACGACGCCGAGGGCGAGGGCGAAGGCATAGACGTGCCAGAGTTCGGCCACGCCGAGCACGACCAGCAGGCCGAGCCCGACGGCGAGCACCGCCATGAGAACCTGCGTCGCCTGCAGCAGCTTCCGGCGGTCAACCGTGTCGGCGACCAGCCCGGCCAGGGGCGAGATCAGCAGCTGCGGGCCGAGCTGGAGCGCCAGGACGATGCCGAGGGCGGAGGCGTTCTGGTCGGTCAGGATGTCGTAGACGAGCCAGTCCTGGGCCGTGCGCTGCATCCAGGTGCCGATGTTGGATATCGAGGCGCCGATGAACCACCGGCGGTAGTTCGGGATGCGCATCGACCGGAACGTGCTCATCAGCGCACTCCCGGACCGTCCGAACCCGTCGGAGGCAAGGCGCTAGTCGTCCCGGCCCGGGGTGGAAGGCTCCGCGAGGGCGGGCCCGGCGGCCGGTTCGGCGGCAGGACCGGAGGGGACGTCTGCGGCTTCGGACGACGCCGCCCCGCCCGGCTCGGAACCGCCGTCGCCGGTGGCGTTGCTAGGCTCCGGCTCGTCGGCGGCGTTGTTAAGCTCTGGCTGGTCCGTGCCGCTGTCCGCCGCCACCTGATCGGTGCCGTCCTCGGCCGCAGACTCGTCGGTCGCGTCGTCGGTGGCGCGGTCAGTGTCGTCGGCAGCCCGGTCAGCGCCCGGCTCGTCGCTACCGCCGTCGGTGCCCGGACCCGGCTCCACGGAGGCCGAATCCTGGGCGGCCGGTTCGGCGGCCGCCCCGCCGGGAGCCGGCGAGTCGGCGGCGTCCTGGTGGTCCTCGGGGCGCACCCGTTCGGACCAGGGCAGCCACTGCGGTGCCAGCAGTGCCGTCTCGGAGGGCAGCAGGCCAACCTCGCAGATCGTCGGCTCCTTGCTGCGGGCCACGCGGGCCAGGGTGATGAACCAGTGCCAGTTCCCGTAGCCGGGAACGAAAGCCTCGAAACGGTGGGTCGTGAGGCGCTCACCCTCGGGGTAGGAGGTGACGTGGCCGCCGACCTGCTCGGCCGGGGCCACCTGGAGGACGCCCTCCCGCGCGAAATCGACCGCAGCGGCGAGCACGGTGTCGGGTTTGGCCTGCCGACGGACGGGCCGGCGTTTTATGGGAGCACCGGCGTCGACCGCGTCGGTGGCGGGAGCGGGATCGGTCTCCGGGGTGTCGGTGCGGGCGGGGATCACGGCGGCCTACGCGTCCAGGTCGTCGGCGACTGCGCGCAGCACGGCAGCGACCTTCGACGCGTGGGACTTCTCGGGGTAGCGGCCCTTGCGCAGCCCGTTGGACACACCGTCGAGCAGTTTGATGAGGTCCTCGGTGATGACCGCCATGTCGTCGGCCTTCTTGCGGGTGCCCTTGACCACCGAAGGCGCGGCCTCAAGGATCCTGGCGGAAAGGGCCTGGAGCCCCCGCCGGCCATCGGCGACTCCGAATTCCAGTTTCGTGCCGACCTTGACCTCGGTCACGCCGGCAGGCAGGGCGGAAGCGTGGAGGAAGACCTCCTTGCCGTCGTCGGTAGCGACGAAGCCGAAGCCCTTCTCAGCGTCGAACCATTTCACTTTGCCGATGGGCACGTAGTTACCTCTTCTTGGTCTGCTGGGGCGGTGTCCGCCTGCTGTCTGGGGAGCCCGGCGCTGCGGCAGGATTCTGCCCTGGCGGCCATTGCCGGGGAGGTCTTTAAGATAAAAGAATATCCCCTTGGCGCTTACTCGTGTGCGCGGGCGTTCTTGTACGCTGTAAGCGTTATGGAAGCCTCCAAGATCCCGGCCCCGCCGGCCGCCGCACCGCAGCGCGGGCGCACCGCCCTGATGCTCGCCGCCGTCACCTGCGCTGCGCTGGGCCTGGCCTCGCTGATTGCGGTCCTGGTGGGAGCCTGGCTGCAGGGATCTGCCTGGCCGGGCTTCGTCTACGCGGCGTTCATCCTGCTGCCGCTGGGTTTCCTGCTGATGGTCGCTCTGGTCCTCGGCGCGGTCATCACGCGCCGCAGGAGCTGAGGCGGGAAAGCCCCGGGCCCGGTCACCGCGCCGGCTCCCGCCAGCTGCCGGGTAACCTTGAGCTAATGTCCGCAATCCGCGCCCTGGCCGACGAGTTGGCCGCCCGCAGCGACTCCGATCTGCGCAGCCTCCTATCGGCACGCCCTGATCTGTCGCTGCCGCCCGTGCCGGACTTCGCCGCACTGGCCGCCCGGGCCTCGACGCGCGCCAGCCTCCAGCGGGCACTGGAGAACCTCACCGAACCGCAGCTCCAGGTCCTCGAGGCGGTGCTCATCGCCGCCGAGGACACCGGAGGAACCAGGGTGGACGCCGCCACCCTGGGCGCCCTCCTCGGCGGCGCGGAACCCCCGGTGCTCGAGCCGGTCCTGGCTCAGCTCACCGCACGGGCCCTGCTGCAGGCTCCCCCGGTGTCGCAGGACGCAGGGCCACAGGACGGAGCGTCGAACGGCTCGACGCCGGACGGTTCCGGTTACGTTCCCGTCGGCGCCCTGGCCGAGGCGCTCGGACCCTACCCCGCCGGCCTGGGCCGGCCCCTCGAAACCCTCGTCCGCGTCCTGCCCGGCTTTGGCGGGCAGCTCGTGGAGGCGGCCGGGCGGGTCCGGTCGCTCGGTATCGCCCTGGGTCCGACCCCTGATCCTGAGGCCGCCGCCCGTGAGCTGTCCGACGCCGTCGGACGTCCGGCGGACTGGAAACTCCTGCTGGCCACGGCCCCGACGGGCACCGCGGAGCTGCTTGAGCGGCTAGCCGGAGCGCCCGTGGGCGTCGTTCCCGCCGCAGCCCGCGCCGGGTACCGGCCCGGGCACGCCGCGGCTCCGGTGGACTGGCTGCTCGGACACGGGCTGCTTGCCCCGCTCGACGTCGCCCATGTCGAGCTGCCCCGCAGCGTCGGCCGGGCGGTGCGCGGGCACCGGGTCGCCGCCTCGCTGCAGGCCGCGCCACCGGATCCCGAGATCCGCCCGGTGCGCCCGGCGGTCCGTGACAACGCCGCCCACAGCGCGGTCGCCGAGACCCTGCGCCTCGTGGATGCCCTGCTGGCCTCCGGCGGGCCCACCCCGGTGGCCACCCTTCGCTCGGGCGGCGTCGGCGTACGGGAGGTGAAGCGGCTGACCGAGGCGCTGCAGGTCGAGCCGGCCGCCACACCGTGGCTCCTCGAACTCGCCGCCGGGGCGGGCCTGCTCGGGCTCGATGTCGACGACTCACGGTGGAAGCCCACCGGAGCGGCCGCAGCCGTCGACGGCGACCGGGAGGCGCTGTGGCTGGCCCTGGCCGGCGGATGGCTCGACCTCGAGCGCGCCCCCGCGATGGTGGGGACCAAGTCCCCGGACGGGGCCACCATCAACGCGCTGGCCGCCGAGGCCTCGCGCCCCGACGCACCCCGCGTGCGCCGGCGGGTCCTCGACGCCGCCGTCGAACTGACCGCTGAGCACGACGGCGCCCCGGGCGTCGACGCCCCGTCCCTGACCGCGCGGCTCGCCTGGCACCAGCCGCGGCTCCGACGGCGGTTCGAACGCCTCGTCCCCGGCATTCTCGCGGAGGCGGAGGCGCTCGGGCTCTTCGGCGGCGGCGCCCTGACCCCGATCGGGGAGCTCGTGCAGCAGGACCGCCTGCCGGAGGCCGCCGCCGCGGTCCGGGAAGCCCTCCCGGCGCCCGTGAGCCATTTCGTCGTCCAGGCGGACCTCACCGCCGTCGCCCCCGGCTACCTCGACCCGGCGGTGGCGCGGGAGCTGCTGCTGCTGGCGGCGCCGGAGGGCCGGGGGCCGGCCACAACCTACCGGTTCTCCGCGGCCTCACTCCGCCCGGCTCTTGACGCCGGGCAGGACGCAGCGTCGATCCTCGCCTTTTTGACCCGCCGTTCGGCAACCGGCCTGCCCCAGGCCCTCACCTACCTCGTCGAAGACACCGCCGCCCGGTACGGGTCCCTCCGGGTGGGAAGCGCGGGCAGCTACCTGCGCACCGAGGACGACGCCGCCGTTGAGGCACTCCTCGCCGACCCGCGGGCCGCAGCGCTGGGCGTGGTCCGGCTGGCTCCGACCGTCGTGGCGGCCCGCGCCGGCGCCGACGAGCTTACGGCGCTGCTGCGGGACCTTGGTTACACCCCTGCCCCCGAGCGCCCGACCCCTCCGGGCGCCGGCGCCCCTCCCCCGGCCCCCGCCCCACCGTCGAGCCCATCGTCCGCCCTGCCTCCAGGACCTACACGTGCCCGTCCGGGCCCCTGGTCCATCACCGATGAGGAGATCGCCGCCCAGGTGGATTCCCTCCGGGCCGGCGCCCGGCAGGCGCCCGACCGGGCGGCGGGCGCCGAAGGTGAAACCCTGTTGGGACTCGAGACGCTGCGCACCGCCATCCGGCAGCGCTCCCCGGTCCGCCTCGGAACCGCCGACAGCCAGGGCAACGCCGTCCGGCAGGTCCTCGTTCCCCTGTCGGTCTCCGGCGGCAGGGTGCGGGTTTTCGATCCGGTGCGGCAGGTCGAGAAGGTTGTCTCGGTGCACCGGGTGATGGACGTTGAAATTATCGAAGGGACCCCCGATGGCTGATGGACCGCTGATCGTCCAGAGCGACAAGACCCTCCTGCTGGAGGTCGACCACCCGCGGGCCGACGAGGCGCGCCATGCCATTGCGCCTTTCGCGGAGCTGGAGCGCGCCCCCGAACACGTCCACAGCTACCGCCTGACCCCGCTGGGGCTGTGGAACGCACGCGCCGCGGGCCTCGACGCCGAGCAGGTCCTCGACACCCTGCTGACGTACTCCCGCTTCCCCGTCCCCCACTCCCTGCTGATCGACATCGAGGACACGATGTCCCGCTACGGGCGGCTGCGGCTGGAGAAGGACCCCCAGCACGGGCTGGTCCTGCGCACCACGGACTATCCGGTGCTGGAGGAGGTCCTGCACGCCAGGAAGATCGCACCCCTGCTTGGCCCGCGCATCGACGGTGAAACCGTCGTCGTTCACTCCTCGCAGCGCGGCCAGCTCAAGCAGCTGCTGCTCAAGCTGGGCTGGCCGGCCGAAGACCTCGCCGGCTACGTCGACGGCACCCCCCACCCCATCGCCCTGACCGAGGACGGCTGGTCGCTGCGTCCCTACCAGAAGCTTGCGGCCGACAGTTTCTTCTCCGGCGGGTCCGGGGTGGTGGTGCTGCCCTGCGGCGCCGGCAAGACCATCGTCGGGGCGGCGGCCATGGCCACCAGCCAGACCACCACCCTGATCCTCGTCACCAACACCGTTTCGGCCCGCCAGTGGAAGGACGAGCTCCTCAAGCGCACCTCACTGGCCGAGTCGGACATCGGCGAGTACTCGGGCGCCCTGAAGGAGGTCCGGCCGGTGACGATCGCCACCTACCAGGTCCTCACCACCCGGCGCGGGGGACTCTACCCGCACCTTGAGCTGCTCGACAAGAACGACTGGGGGCTGATCGTCTACGACGAGGTCCACCTGCTCCCGGCTCCCATCTTCAAGATGACGGCCGACCTTCAGGCACGGCGCCGCCTCGGGCTCACCGCCACCCTCGTCCGCGAGGACGGCCGGGAGGGCGAGGTCTTCTCGCTGATCGGCCCGAAACGCTACGACGCCCCCTGGAAGGACATCGAGGCCCAGGGGTACATCGCCCCGGCCGACTGCGTCGAGGTCCGCGTCGACCTGCCCCGGGACGAACGCGTCGCCTACGCCATGGCCGAGGACGGCGACAAGTACCGGCTGTGCGCGACGTCGGATACCAAGTCCGGCGTGGTCGAGAAGCTCGCCGCCGCCCACAAGGGTGAACAGCTGCTGGTCATCGGGCAGTACCTGGACCAGCTCGATGACCTCGGCGAGCGGCTGAACGCGCCGGTGATCAAGGGCGACACCGCCGTGAAGGAGCGCCAGCGGCTCTTCGCGGCCTTCCGCAGCGGGGAGATTTCGACCCTTGTGGTGTCCAAGGTCGCCAACTTCTCGATCGACCTGCCCGAGGCCTCGGTCGCCATCCAGGTTTCGGGGTCGTTCGGCTCACGCCAGGAGGAGGCCCAGCGCCTGGGCCGGCTGCTGCGGCCCAAGGCCGACGGACGCGCCGCCCGCTTCTACACGGTCGTCGCCCGCGACACCCTCGACCAGGATTTCGCCGCCAAGCGGCAGCGCTTCCTCGCCGAGCAGGGCTACGCCTACCGGATCCTCGACGCCGCCGGACTCGCCGGGTGACGCCGGAGGGGGCGCCCGCCTACGTCGGGGCGGCATCCAGCGGACGTCCAGACAATTTCCAGAAAACGAGCGGATAATGGCGCAGGTGAAGAAACCGACCCCCGAAGCGAAGCTCCTCGTTGTCGACGATGAACCGAACATCCGTGAACTGCTGTCCACCTCCCTGCGGTTCGCCGGTTTCGACGTCGTCGCCGCCGGCAACGGCCGGGAGGCCCTCGCCGCGGCCGAGGCCCACAACCCCGACCTCGCAGTCCTCGATGTCATGCTTCCCGACATGGACGGCTTCACCGTCACCCGGCGCCTCCGGGCGGCGGGCAGGCATTTCCCGGTGGTCTTCCTCACCGCGCGCGACGACACCGAAGACAAGGTCACCGGCCTCACCGTCGGCGGTGACGACTACGTCACCAAGCCCTTCAGCCTCGATGAGGTGGTCGCCCGGATCCGGGCCGTGCTGCGAAGGACCCAGCCCCTGTCCGACGACGATGCCGTCATCCGGGTTGACGACCTTGAACTCGACGATGACGCGCACGAGGTCCGCCGGGCCGGGGAGATCATCGAACTGTCCCCTACCGAGTTCAAGCTGCTGCGCTACCTCATGATGAACCCCAACCGGGTGCTGTCCAAGGCGCAGATCCTCGACCACGTGTGGGAGTACGACTTCAACGGGGATGCCTCGATCGTCGAGTCGTACATCTCCTACCTCCGCCGGAAGATCGACAAGAACGCCGACGCGGCGGCACTGATCCAGACAAAGCGGGGCGTGGGTTATCTCCTGCGCTCCACGGACCGACGGTAGGTAGCAGGGCCCTTGATTCGACGGTGGAATTCGGCTTCGCTGCGCTCGCAGCTGGTGGCCATCATGACCCTGCTCATGGTGGTGACCGTGGGCATCACCGGGATCGTGACGGTTTCGCTGCTGCGCAACGGGCTGATCGAACGCATGGACGGGGACCTGACCGCCAACGCCCAGAACGTCTCCAACGCCTTCTTCCACGACCGCAGCGCGAGCGACCGCCCGCTTCTGCGCTTCTACGGGGCGCTCCTCGGCCCCGACGGCACCATCCTCGAGACCTCCCATTCGGCCGCTGAGTCCGACGTTCCCCGGCTTCCGCACCTCACCTCCGAGCAGGTAAACAGGCTCAAGGGTAAGGCGTTCGAGGTGCGCGGCACCGCACCGGACAGCCCGGGCTGGCGGGTGAAGGTCCTCGAGTACGAGGACGGGCCGCAGACCCTGGCCATCGCCTCCCCCATGACCACCGTGGACGACTCCGTCCAGGAGGCCTCTGAAATCATCTTCACGGTGGGCCTGGTGGCGACGATGATCGCCTCGGCCATCGCCTTCGTCGCCGTGACCCGCCAGTTCCGCCCACTGGCCCGGGTGGAGCGCACCGCCGCCGCCATCGCCGCCGGGGACCTCTCGCGCCGCGTCGACGTCGAGCGGCCCGCCACGGAGGTCGGGCGCCTCTCCCGCTCCCTGAACGCCATGCTTGCCCACATCGAGCGGGCCTTCGCCGCGCGCACCGCATCCGAACGGAAGATGCGCCGGTTCGTCGCCGACGCCTCCCACGAACTGCGCACGCCCCTGGTGACCATCCGCGGGTTCTCGGAGCTGTACCGGCACGGAGCGCTGCAGAAGGAGGAGGACGTCGCGGCGGCCATGGGCCGGATCGAAAGCGAAGCCATCCGGATGGGCCACCTGGTGGAGGACCTGCTGACACTCGCACGGATCGACGAGCAGCGGCCGCTTGAGGCGAAGCCCATCGACCTGATGGTCCTCGGCAATGACGCCGCCCTCGACGCCCGGGCCATCGCGCCCGACCGCACCATCACCGTCACCGGGCTCGACGGTGGTGCACCACGTCCGGCGCCCACTGTCGGCGACGAAGCCCGGCTGCGGCAGGTGGTGGGCAACCTCATGACCAACGCGCTGCGCTACACCCCCGAGGGATCCCCCATCGAGGTCGCCGTCGGGGTCGCCCCCGTCATCCACGGACGGAGCGACTCGGTGATCGAGGTCCGCGACCACGGGCCCGGGATTTCCGAAGAGGACGCCGCGCGCGTCTTCGAACGCTTCTACCGCGCCGATTCCTCCCGGCACCGGGAAACCGGAGGTACCGGGCTGGGGCTCGCCATCGTCGCCGCGCTCGTGGCCCAGCACGACGGCACGGTGAGGCTCGAGGAGACTCCGGGCGGCGGAGCCACCCTGTCGATCCGCCTGCCCCACGCCGTGGACGAGCACCCCCATGAGTTTTCCTCCACAGACCCCGCCTGAGGTCCGGTTGTCCCCAACCGGACCGGGAGGAGCCCCGCCCGGCCCGCGGTGACCTACGGTTTCGAAACCGGCACCCGCCGGAAGGGAACCTGCCCAGGAGGACTCCATGGCACATTTCAACGTCGACACCGACAGTCTTGCCGCTCGCAGCGCGCAGGTGCAGGGAACCATCGGCAGGCTGCAGGCGGAGGTCGACTCGATGCAGGCGGGGCTGCGGGAGCTCGAGGCGTTGTGGACCGGCCAGGCCGCCTCCAACTTCCAGGCCCTCGTTGCCCAGTGGCGGGGAACGCAGGCGAGGGTCGAGGAATCCCTGGCCGCCATCAACGAAGCGCTCGCCGCAGCGGGCCGCCACTACGCCGAGGCGGAACTGACCAACGCACGGATGTTCCTTCCCTGACACCCGGTCACCGCAGTACCGGCGGTCCCCCGCCGCGGCCACCGCCCTGGCGCTGACGCTCATTAACGCGAAGGAGCGGCACCCCCTCGAAAGGGGATGCCGCTCCTAGTCGGCTCGAGAGCCGCGGGTGGGGACTAGAAGCCGCCCATTCCGCCCATCTCGTCGGCACCGGGGCCTGCGGGGGCAGCCTTTTCAGGCTTGTCCGCGACAACGGCCTCGGTGGTCAGGAACAGCCCGGCGATCGACGCGGCGTTCTGCAGCGCCGAGCGGGTGACCTTCACGGGGTCGTTGACGCCTGCGGCGAGCAGGTCCTCGTAGGCACCGGTTGCGGCGTTGAGGCCGTGGCCGGCGGGCAGGCCGCGGACCTTGTCGGCGACAACACCGGGCTCGAGACCGGCGTTGAAGGCGATCTGCTTCAGCGGAGCATCGATGGCAACGCGGACGATGTTCGCACCGGTTGCCTCGTCGCCGGAGAGCTCGAGGCTGGCAAACGCCTTGGCGCCGGCCTGGATCAGGGCAACGCCGCCACCGGCGACGATTCCCTCTTCAACGGCGGCCTTCGCGTTGCGGACAGCGTCCTCGATGCGGTGCTTGCGCTCCTTGAGCTCGACCTCGGTGGCTGCACCGGCCTTGATGACTGCAACGCCGCCGGCCAGCTTGGCCAGGCGTTCCTGCAGCTTCTCGCGGTCGTAGTCCGAGTCCGAGTTGTCGATCTCGGCGCGGATCTGGGCGACCCGGCCGGCGATCGCGTCGGCGTCGCCAGCACCCTCGACGATGGTGGTCTCGTCCTTGGTGACGACGACCTTCCGGGCCTGACCCAGCAGGTCGAGCGTGGCGTTTTCGAGCTTGAGGCCGACTTCTTCGGCGATGACCTGGCCACCGGTGAGGATGGCGATGTCGGCCAGCTGCGCCTTGCGGCGGTCACCGAAGCCCGGAGCCTTGACGGCGACGGACTTGAAGGTGCCACGAATCTTGTTCACCACGAGGGTGGCGAGTGCTTCGCCTTCAACGTCTTCGGCGATGATCAGCAGCGGCTTGCCCGACTGCATGACCTTCTCGAGGACGGCAACGAGATCCTTGACGTTGGAGATCTTCGAGTTGACGATCAGGATGTACGGGTCTTCGAGGACCGTCTCCTGGCGCTCGGCGTCGGTCACGAAGTAACCGGAGATGTAGCCCTTGTCGAAGCGCATGCCTTCGGTGAGCTCGAGTTCGAGCCCGAAGGTGTTCGACTCCTCAACGGTGATGACACCTTCCTTGCCGACCTTGTCGAGCGCCTCGGCGATCAAGTCGCCGATCTGGGTGTCCCCAGCGGAGATCGAAGCCGTGGCGGCGATCTCTTCCTTCGTCTCGATCTCCTTGGCGGAGGCAAGCAGTTCCTCGGTGACAGCCGCGACGGCCTTCTCGATGCCGCGCTTGAGGCTCAGGGGGTCGGCGCCGGCGGCCACGTTGCGGAGGCCTTCCTTGACCAGGGCCTGGGCGAGGACGGTCGCCGTGGTGGTGCCGTCGCCTGCGACGTCGTCGGTCTTCTTGGCGACTTCCTTGACCAGCTCGGCGCCGATCTTCTCGAACGGGTCGTCCAGTTCGATTTCCTTGGCGATGGAGACACCATCGTTGGTGATCGTGGGGGCGCCCCACTTCTTCTCGAGGACGACGTTGCGGCCACGCGGGCCCAGCGTCACCTTGACGGCGTCAGCGAGGATGTTCAACCCGCGCTCGAGGCCGCGGCGGGCCTCTTCATCAAAAGAAATGATCTTGGCCATAACGGCTTAGGTCCTTTCGGGGACAGTTATGCATTTCAGCAAACGAGTGGTCACCAGCCTGCGGTGCCCGCGACGGACGGGCTTTCCCGGAAACGATCTCTTTACGCTCCGGGTGCACCCTCACCACAGTGGTATGCCTGCTTTGCTCGATGCCCATGACTTAGCAGTCAGCGGGTTCGAGTGCTAAGTCAATAATTAGCACTCCCACCGCACGAGTGCAAGCCGCCGGAACCCGAACGGCCGGGGATGACCCTGAAAACCGGGGGCCGGATCCGGGGTTCTACCTGATGCGCAGCCTTTCACCCGGGCATAGCGTGGAAGCAGCACCAACAACCAAGGAGAAATGTGTCAACGACCCCAGACCAGCCCCGCTCCGAATCGGACCCTGCGCCGGACGCAGCGGCCCCGCAGCCGGACGGGTACCCCCTGCCGGGCGGAGCGCGGGAGCACGACGATACCGCCGTGGACCCGCAGGCTCAGCTGTTCGAGCGGAAGGACAACCTCCCGGAGAACGGCGATGCCTACCCAGAGCCCGCAGCGCCCTCAAGCCCCCGCCAGGATCCCTACGCCCGGGACCTGTTCTCCCAGGATGCCTACGCGCAGGATCCTTCCCGACCCGCCCCGTACGGTGAGTACCAGCCGAACCCCTACGAGCAGAACCCGTATGAGGGGAACCAGTACCCGCAGGGCCAGTTTCAGCAGGGCCCGCCCCCGGGCGGGCAGTATCCCCCGGGCCAGTTCCAGGGCCAGTACCCGCAAGGCCAGTACCAGCAGGGCCAGTACCAGCAGGGCCAGCCGTACGGCCCTCCCGGCTACCCGTACGGCTCGGGCTATCCCGAGCAGAAGTCGCGGCTTGTGGCCGGACTCCTCGGAATCCTGCTCGGCTCCCTGGGTATCCACAGGTTCTATCTCGGATACGTGGGTATCGGCATCGCCCAGATCGCCGTCACGATCGTGACCTTCGGATTGGGGGCCGTCTGGGGCTTCATCGAGGGCATCATGATCCTCGTGGGCACCGAATCCTTCCGACGCGATGCCAAGGGCGTACCCCTCAAGGAGTAAGGGAGCAGGCCGGCCGGTACGTAGACCGGCCGGTCGCTGCCGGACTACTGGAACTCGGGTCCGATGACCACCGTGAGGTCCGGCGACACGCCGGCACCATCCTGCACCGCGGCGATCCCCAGTGCGGAGGCCAGGGCTTCGGCACCGGCCCGCTGCTCCGCCCCGTTGTAGAAAACGACCGACCCCTCGAGCGGGGCGCCGGCCCAGTTTCCGGGCAGGGCGCCGGTCCAGCCGTCGGCGGTCAGGCGCCCGGCAACTGTTCCGGCGAGCCCGGGGACGCCGGTGCTGTTGAGCACGTTTACCTTCTGCGCCTTATCGACTGTCGGTTTCGGGTCCTGCGGAGGTGCCGACGTCGCCGGCGTGGACGCTGCGGCTGTGCCGGTGGCCCCCGGGGATCCCGGTTCCGGCGAGCGCAGCCTGTCCGTCGACGATCCGGTGGGCCCAGGGCTGCTGTCCGCGGCCGCGCCGGCATTGGCCGCGGAAGCAGACCCCGCCCCGCCCAGCTCAATCCGCGGGAGCAGGAAGTAGGCGGCAAGGCCCACAAGCAAAGCAAGAACTCCCACGGCGATCTTCAACCCGAGGCCGCTTCCCCGGACGGCGACAAGCCGCTCCCGGTGTACCCCGTGGCGCGACGCCGTCTCGGGGATGCGGTCAAACTCGTCCTGGGGGTACTTGCTCATGCGGTGAGGGGATCCTTGCGTTGGTCAGATGTCGGCGCCGAGGCGGCGGGCGGAGCGTGCACGCTGGCGCGATGTCCGCAGCCTGCGCAGCCTCTTCACGAGCATCGGGTCGTGGGCGAGGGCCGCCTCCGAATCGATCAGCGCATTGAGAACCTGGTAGTAGTGGGTGGCGGACATGTTGAAGAGGTCCCGGATCGCCTGTTCCTTGGCTCCGGAGTACTTCCACCACTCACGCTCGAGCGCCAGCATCTGCTGTTCCCGCTCGCTGAGGACGCCCCTGCTGCCGGGGGCTGGGGCAGGGGCCCCCGCTGGCTCGCTCACGCGCCGCTCCTCGTTCTAGGTAATGCTTCCCCACCCATGGTAATTGTGAATGACATAACTGTCATTCACCGCCCGGCCCGCCCGCACGTTCCCGGAGCCCCGCGCCGATCGGCCAGAATGAGGGAATGCGCTACGAGGATGTTCCCCTGTTCCCGCTGCCCCCGGCCCCGGAGCCGGCCGTGCCGGGCGGAGCCTCGGGCGGTCCGGATTTTCCCTTTGCCGCCCCCGTCCCGGTCCGAACGGTCGTCGCCGAGGACTGGGCGCCCGCCCTCGCGCCCCAGGAACCGACACTCCACCGCCTGGCCGCGCGGCTCGAGGAGGACCGCCGCGCCGACCACCGGATCCTTCCGCAGCCCGGAAATATCCTCAGGGCCTTCAGTGGCCCCCTGGCCGGGGTGAAGGTCGTCATCGTAGGCCAGGATCCCTACCCGACGCCCGGGCATTCGGTCGGCCTTGCGTTTTCGGTCGACCCGGCCACCCGGCCGCTGCCCCGGAGCCTCGTCAATATCCATAAGGAACTCGCGGATGACCTCGGCGTCACCGCCCCCGCCACGGGAGACCTTTCGGGCTGGACCCGGCAGGGCGTCCTGCTGATGAACCGGGTACTGACGGTGCGGGCGGGCGAACCCGCGTCGCACCGCGGCTGGGGCTGGGAGGACGTCACCGACGCGGCGCTGCGAGCGCTCGTGGCGCGGGGAGGACCGCTGGTCGCCGTCCTGTGGGGCCGGGAGGCGCTGAAACTCAAGCCCCTGTTCGCCGATATCCCAACAGTGGAGTCGGCGCACCCCAGCCCGCTCTCCGCCTCCCGGGGCTTCTTCGGGTCACGGCCCTTCAGCCGGGTCAACGCCCTTCTGCAGCAGCAGGGCGCGGACCCGGTGGACTGGCTGGCGGTCTGAGGCTACCGCCTGCGGTTCCGCCGACGCTCGTTGCTGCCCAGGCCGCGGGTGAGCGGCCGGGCGAGGTTGTCGCCGAGCACCACGCCGCCGGCGATGGCGAGGATGACGGTGAACGCGTTGAACAGCCCCAGCGCACCGGCGCTCGGAACTCCGGTGTTGGTGGTGAGCATGTACATGGCACGGAAGATCGAAAGGCCCGGGTAGAGGAACATGACCGCCGGCACCGCCAGCACCAGCTGGGGCGCGCCCATGCGAAGCGCCACGATGCGTGACAGCGCACCGATCAGCACGGCTGCCAGCGCCGGCGCCAGCCGGTACCCCACGCCCGCGTTGATCGCCGAAATCCACAGGACGTAGCCGGCGGTGCCCACCAGGGCCGTGGGAACCACAAGCGAAAGGTCGGTCTGCTCGGTGACGGCGAACATCGCCACGGCAATGAAGATCAGCACCGCGATCACCGGCCAGGGGTAGGGCGATGTCGGCGCCGCGATCAGCTCGAGGTCCGGGATGCCGATGGCCGCACCGAATACCAGGGCGACGGCGATTCCCGAGACCACCCCACCGAAAATCAGCAGCGCCGACAGGAACCGTCCTGCAGCGGTGACCGGGAACCCGTTGATCGCGTCCTGGGTGGCTGAGACCAGCCGGCCGGCGGGCAGGAGCAGCAGGATGCCGCCGACCACCACCAGCGACGGCGCGATCGGCACCTCGAGCCACCAGAACAGCATGGCGATCAGGGTGGCCATCGCCGAGGAGGTGGCCACGGAGAAAAACTCGGGCACCCTCCACCGGCCCAGCTGGCGGGAGAGAAGATCGACGAGGATACAGCTGCCCAGCCCGATCAGGGCCCCAAGCACTCCCCCGCCGATGAAGGCGACGATGGCCGCACCGAAGATCCCGAACGCGGCGGTGACCATCCAGCGCGGGAACGGCTTGGGCCGTCGGGTGATCTGCTCAAGGCGGCGGGCGGCCTCGATGCGTGAGACACCGCCGGCGGCGATATCGGAGACGAGCTGGTGGATCGCCGTCAGTCCTGCGTAGTTGTTGGTCCAGGACCGCACCACGCGCAGCACCGTGGTGGGCGTCTGGTCCTTGGCCGAGTAGTTGATCACCACCGACTGGTTGGTGATGTCCACCTCGATGTGGTCAAGGCCGAGGGCCGCGGTGACGGCGATGATGCTTGTCTCGACCTCGAGGGCTCCCGCGCCGTAACGGAACATCGTCTCGGCCAGGCTCAGGGCGAAGTCGAGGGTCTTGCGGGCGCTGGCGTCCGGTCCCCCCACCTGGATGGTGGGATTGGCGTAGGGGCTGCCGGCAAGCCGTTCAACGATGCTCATCGCCTGGGTGGGCGGCTCCTCCCCCTGCACGAGGCGGCGGAGTACGTTCCGCGCCGCGGCGTTGGAGCGGTCGGGGCGCACGGTGCGCGGCGTCGTCGGCAGCGCATCCGTCGGCGACGGCGCCCGTGCGGGACGCCGGGCGGGCCGCGGGCGGGACTTGGCGCCCGGCGTCGAGGGCTGCGCGGGGCCGGGTGCGGGCGGCTGCTTCGCGCCGGCGCCGGCCGGTCGCTGGGCGCCCTGCGCGGGAGGCGACGGGTCGCCTCCCGGCTTTCTGGCGACCGACGGGCTTTCGGCCGACGGCGGACGGAGGGGTCGCTGGATCACCGGCAGCGGGCCCGCCGCTGGTGAGGGATTCGTTTCGGGCTTCCGGCCCCCGTTCGAGCCGGCCTTGTCATCCACGGTGTATTCCCTGCCTTGCTGCCCGCGGGCTGTTCTTCGATCAGTAGAAGGGCTGCTGGTGCCGGCGCCAGTAGATCTGGCGGGCCACCCGTTCCCCCACGGCGGTCCAGAGCCGATACTTCTTCTCATTCAAAGCAAGGTCCCAGCAGCCGGTGAAGTCGGTGACTGTCTTGGAGAAGCTCGTCTTGAAGAGGCCGAGGCCGTGGTGCGGGTGGGAGGTGTCCTTGAGCCGGTCGGCGGGCGGGGTGCCGCAGAAGTCGTACTCGCGGATGGCGAACTCGTCCTTGAGGTCGTTGATGGCCGTCCACTGCAGCAGGTGTGAATCCCCGTACTGCGAACGCCCGGGCTTTGACCCGCCGTCCTTGTAGGTTCCCTTGCTGCCGTAGTTGATGATGAACGCGCCCACCGAGGGCTCGCCGTCCTCGTAGACGAAGTAGAGGCGGCCCTGGCCGGCGGCGGCGAAGTTCCCCCAGAACCGGCTGTAGTACTCGAAGGAGCGCAGGCGGGCGGCCGAGCGGTCCTCGATATGGGCCATCAGCCGGTACATGATGCGGAAGTTTTCCTCGGTCGGCTCGACCCGGCGCACTTCGACGCCTTCCCGCAGAGCCCGGCGCACTGCATTGCGGCCGCGGGAGGAGAGGTTGCGCAGCAGCTGGTTCGACTCCGGCGTGGTGTCGAGAAGGGCCGTATGGTCATTCGGCTGGAGGTCGAAGGTCTTGTGCAGGCCCGCGGCGGTGAAAAGCTGCCGGACCTCCGGAGAGTCGACGATATCGGGTTCAATCTTCACCGCGAAGACGTTCAGGCCGGATGCGGCGGTGAAGTCTCTCAGCGCGCCGAGCATGGCCGGTACGTGGGCCGGTACGGCCGCGCCCGGGCCCTTGATCAGATACCAGAGCCGGCCAAGGACCGGGAAGGACTTCTCG
The DNA here is from genome assembly GCF_009828605.1 of Arthrobacter zhaoguopingii. NCBI lineage: Bacteria > Bacillati > Actinomycetota > Actinomycetes > Micrococcales > Micrococcaceae > Arthrobacter > Arthrobacter zhaoguopingii. The sequence goes on from NZ_WIAE01000011.1 coordinate 27,392, forward strand.
AGCACCAGGTTATAGCTCAAGTACTCGGCGGACTCGAGGACCAGGAACCGCGGCTTCCACCCATGATGCGACTTCACTTCGGCGAAAGAGGCCGACTGCAGGACATTTCCGCCGTCCGGGTTGGACGGAACGAGGTCGTCCCACTTGTCCTGCTCCGCTTTCGTGGCGAAACGCGCGGTGAAGTTGATCAAGGTGCCTTCTCTGCTGGTGGCCCGGAGGTGGCCGGCGGGGTCCCGGCGCACGGATTTACCCGCCCAAGTCTAACTGTTGCGCCGAAGGCGGACCGCATGACGCGACGCGGGAACCGCTTTAACCCGCAGGAGCGTTCCACCTCGGTAGCATCGGGGCATGGACTTTCGATACCTCGGCAACAGTGGACTGAAAATCTCCGAAATCACCTATGGGAACTGGCTGACCCACGGGTCGCAGGTGGAAAACGACGTGGCGATGCGGTGTGTCCGCGCCGCCCTCGACGCCGGCATCAGCACCTTCGACACCGCCGATGCCTACGCCAACACGGCCGCGGAGAGCGTGCTGGGCGAGGCGCTGAAGGGCGAGCGCCGGGAGACCATCGAGATCTTCACCAAGGTCTACTGGCCCACCGGGTCCAAGGGCCACAACGAGGTGGGGCTGTCCCGCAAGCACATCCGGGACTCCATCGACGGTTCCCTGCGCCGCCTGCAGACCGACTACGTCGATCTGTACCAGGCGCACCGGTATGACAGCGAGACCCCGCTTGAGGAGACGATGCAGGCCTTCGCCGATGTCGTCCGCCAGGGCAAGGCCCTCTATATCGGGGTCAGCGAATGGACGGCGGACCAGATCCGCGCCGGGCATGCCCTGGCCCGGGATCTGGGAATCCAGCTGATCTCCAACCAGCCGCAGTACTCAATGCTCTGGCGGGTGATCGAGGAGGAGGTCGTGCCGGCCTCCGAGGAGCTGGGCCTGTCCCAGATCGTCTGGTCGCCGGTGGCCCAGGGCGTCCTGACCGGCAAGTACCTGCCGGGAAGGGAACCCGAACCGGGCACCCGCGCCGCGGACGAGAAGGGCGGCGCCGCAGTGATCAAGCGCTGGATGGAGGACGACGTCCTCACCGGCGTGCAGCGGCTGAAGCCGATCGCCGACGGCGTCGGGCTCACTCTGGCGCAGCTGGCCATCGCCTGGGTGCTGCAGAACCGGAATGTCGCCTCTGCCATCATCGGCGCCTCCCGGCCGGAGCAGGTGGAGTCAAACGCCGCGGCCTCCGGCGTGGTCCTTGAGCCGGACGTTGTGGCGGCCATCGATGAGGCGCTCGGCGCACTCGCCGAACGGGACCCGGCCCGCACGCAGTCCCCCGAGAAGCGGCCGGCCTGATGGGCGGCTCACGCATCGCCGTCACGGGTGCATCGGGGAAGCTGGGCCGCAGCGTGGTGCGCGGCTTGCGCGAGGCGGGCAACACGGTCCTCGAGCTCGACCAGCACGGCGAGCGCGGTGACGGTTTCCTGCGGATCGACCTGCGCGACTACGGGCAGGTGCTCGACGCCCTGCTCGACGTGGACGGCGTGCACGATGGCTTCGACGCCGTCGTGCACCTTGCGGCGATCCCCGCCCCGGGGATCACGGCGGACGCGGCGACCTTCGCGAACAACATGGCGTGCACCTACAACGTCTTCCAGGCGTGCCGGCGCGCCGGGATCAGGCGGATCGTCTACGCCTCGAGCGAGACCGTCCAGGGTCTGCCCTTCGACACGGATCCGCCGTACCTGCCCGTCGACGAGGAATATCCCGCACGCCCCGAGAGCACCTACTCCCTGGTGAAGCACCTCGAGGAGCAGATGGCCGCCGAGTTCGCCCGGTGGGACCCCGCCCTGAGCATCACGGCCCTTCGCTTCTCCAATGTGATGGACCCGGAGGACTACGACGAATTTCCGTCTTTTGACGCCGACGCGCGGCTGCGGAAGTGGAACCTGTGGGGATACATCGACGGCCGCGACGGCGCGCAGGCCGTGCAGAAGGCGCTTGAGAATGCGGGGCCCGGCTTCGACACCTTCCTGATCGCCGCCGCCGATACGGTGATGACCCGCTCCAGCGCGGAGCTGGCCGCCGAGGTGTTTCCGGGAGTGGAGTTCCGCAGGGACGTCGGCGGGAACGGAACGCTGCTCGCCATCGACAAGGCGCGCCGGGTGCTGGGCTTCGAACCCCGACACAGTTGGCGGGACCCCCGGTAAGGGCGGCGGCTACCGTCGGGGAAAAAAGATCAGTAGGCTTACTGATGAAGGATGGACAGTGTGCCCATGCAACGAGAGGTGAAACCATGACCGAAGAGAACCTCCCCGACGAGGACCTCACCATCATCACCGACGACAAGCTCGAAGCGGAGGAAAGGTCGCTGGCCGACCTCGATCCGCTGGCAGGGGACAACGCTGACCTGTACCCGGGCGCGGCCGAGGACAACCCGGACCGCTGGCAGGAGGACCCGCTGCTCCAGGGCGAGGGGTACGACGAGGAGGATGACTCCCTGCTCACCGACCAGATCCTCCGCGATGAAACCGCGCGGGCACGCTGGGAGCACGGCGACGAGCAGATCCCCCCGGACGTCCCGACCCTGGGCGAGGCAGCCGACGACGTCGACTTCGGCATCGGCGAGGACGACGAGGTGGACTCAAGCGACGACCCCTCCAACAGTGGCGGATCGCCGCTGAGCCATATCGACGACAAGGACCTTCAGTAGTCGTCCTTTCGAATTGCCCCAGCGACGGCGGCCGCCCCTTGGAGAGGCGGCCGCCGTCGCCGTTCCGGAGCGGGCGATGTGCCGAGAACTTAGAAAAAGCGGCTCCGGGCCGGCCTGCGGCCGCCGCGCCGGCTCGAACCGGGACTAGTACGAAATCAGTTCCACGAGGTCGCCCACCCGGTCCTCAGGGTAGTTGCGGGCGATGTCCGCCTGGCTGATCACCCCGACGAGGTCGTGCCCGTCGATGACGGGCAGCCGCCGGACCTGATGGTCCTGCATAGTGCGGATCGCTTCCTCAACGGTGTCGTCGGCGCCGATGGTCACCGGTTTGCCCTGGGCGAGGTCGCCGGCTGTGACGCTGGTGGGATCGCCTCCGTCGGCCAGGCACCTCACCACAATGTCGCGGTCCGTCAGCATGCCCTTGAGCCGGCCGTCCTCGCCGCAGATCGGAAGCGACCCAACATCGAGGTCCCTCATCTTCACTGCCGCCTGCTGCAGCGTGTCCTTTTCGCCCACGCATTCGACGCTGCCGGTCATGATGTCTCGCGCTGTGGTTGGCATGACGCTCTCCTTCCTGCTGGGTGCGCCGCGTCGATGGACACGGCCGCGGGCTCCGGCAATTAACCGTAAGCCTGCTTAGTAGTATCCGCCCACGCACCTCCGAAGCAAAGGAGTTGGAGGGGGTTATGCTCGGCCCGGCCGCTCCGTAGACTGCCCCTCAGGGAACTCACCTCCTCCCGTCGCCTTTGAAAGGACCGGTCGCCGCCATGTCAGAACCCTCAGAGCCGCAGGAACGAACCCACAACGAGGCACCCGCCGAGGGCGATCCCGCCGCGGACCCGGCCGATCTTCGCCAACACAGTCAGGATGCCGCCGAGGGCGACGACTCCGCCGCCGAGTACGGAGACACCCCCTCGGGCAAGGACTCCTGACCGCTGGGCTGGGGGCCGCCGCGCAGAGCTGCCGGCAGGAAGTCTTAAAGCCCGGTCCCGCCGTCATTTCGATCCGTGCGCTTTCCAGCGCTCGGGCCAAGTGGTAAACCGTACGTACCTCACGCAGGCTGCGCCGGTGACGGCGCACAAGCACATTTAGAAAGGTGCTGCCAATGACCCAAGCAGTGAAAGACCATGCGGGCCTCTACAAGCTCGCCGGGCCCTGGACGACCATCTACGTCGATGGAAGCGCAGGCGCCGACGACTCGTTCGCGAGCGACGACACCCTTCCCCTCACCGTCGCGGACGCCATGGAGCGCAACGGCGCGCCCAAGGAGGACATCAAGGCCGCTATGGCAGCGCTGACGAAGTCGGCCCGGGGCCTACCCGACCCGGTGGCCCGCTTCGTCCTGGTCCGCGGCGGTGAAGCCGCCGTGGACGACTTCCTCCCGGGCGGGCTTGTCACCGGATCCCCCGTCATCGCCGTCGGGCCCATCCCCGACCTCAGCCCGCTCGCCCGCCACTGCCCGGGCGGGTTCGCCTATGTCGTGGCCGAAGTCGGGCGCGACGGCGGGGAGGTGTACCTGCGCAGGGCGGACCGGGAATGGGGAGCCCCGGACCGCGGCGAGCCCGTGGCCGCCATCGAGGGCGACACCGAACACATGCGGAAGGTCCACGCCGGCGGCTGGGCCCACGGGCGGTACCACCACCACGCAGAAAAGGTCTGGAAGTCCAATGCCGCGGAGGTCGCCGCGGAGATCGACAGGGCCGTCTCGTCCTCGCGCGCGAAGCTCGTCGTCCTCTCCGGCGACATCCGGGCCCGGCAACTCGTCGCCGACCAGGTGTCAGAGGAGTCCCGGGCGATCCTCGGCGTGGTCGACAGTCACACGCGCACCGGCGGATCCGATGCCGACACCTTCACGCTGCAGGTCGACCGGCTCGTCACGAAGGTGATGGCCGACCACCAGCATCACCTGCTCGAACGGCTCGCCGAGCACGAAGGCCAAGGATCCGGTATCTCGGCGGCCGGCCTGGGCGCGGTTGTCACCGCGCTGCAGCAGGCACAGGTCGAAACCCTGCTCCTCGAATCCACGGCCTGGGGAGACAGGACGCTGCTCGCTCTCGACGCCCCGCCCTGGATCGCCGCGGACGAGGAAGCCACTGCCGGAGCGGGCCCACTTGGCAGCGTCCCTGCGCTCGCCGCGATCCTGCGTGCGGCTGCGCTGACCGACGCCGAGACAGTGCTCTATCCGCCGGGGGCGCTTGATTCAAGACCTATCGCCGCCCTGCTGCGCTGGGCCACCGGCCCCACCGTTCCGGCGGCGACGTAGGACCCAAGGAACACAAAGCGGGACTCCCCAGCCGAGGCTGGGGAGTCCCGCTTCGTGGGCTCCGGCGGTGGTTGCCAGACGCCTAACTGCCGCTGTCGCTGTCGCGGCGGCGGGTGTCGACGTCGGGATCGAGCTCATCGGCCTTGCGGGCATGATTCATCGTTTCTTCCCTCAGGCCCTGGGCGTCCGACTGACGCTCTGAGGCCTGGCGGCGAAGCCGCTCGGCCTCGACCTCGGCACGCTGCGCCTCGGCCTCGGCCATGGCTGCCTTGGCTTCGCGTTCACGAGCCTCAAGTTCAGTCTCCTGGGCCTTCTCCCGAATCTCGGCTGCCTGCCGGCGGCCCTTTTCCTTCTGCCGCTCAGAGTGGGCCTGCCGGCGTTTCCGGCTCAGCGCTATCACCACTCCGATCACCGCCAGCACGACGATGATCCCAACAATGATCCAGATCAGTTGACTTGTCTCCACTGCCCGTTCACCTTCCCTGTCGCCTTTGACGTGCGGGGTGCCTTATTCAATGCGCTGAGTCCCGGCGGACTAGCCCCCGAGGCCGCCAAGCCCGCCAAGACCGCCGGGCAGCTTGCCCAGCAGGTCCTGCGGATTGATTCCGAGCTTGGCGAGAAGTCCCGCGTGCTGCTCGGTGTCTACAGTGTCGGGTAGCTCGGACTCGGCCTTATCCGCCTTATCGGAATTACCCTGCGACTTTAACAACTCAATGATCAGCGATTTATCAATGTTCATAGTTCCTCCGTGGCTCGGACGTCCAGACCTTGGATGCCGGTTCGACAAAACTGAAATACTAAGCACGCTTACTGAGAGCATTACACACCGCCTGCTGATTGTCACGGACGGCCACCCGTTGAAGCTGGCACAATTCCTGTCATGCCGACCTCCCTGCTGATCCTTTCGGACACGCACATCCCCTCCCGCGCGAAAACCCTCCCCGAAGCCCTCTGGCCCACCGTCGAAAGCGCCGACATCGTGGTTCACGCCGGTGATTGGACGGACATATCGTTCTTCGAAGAACTCCGCCGCCGTTCCCGGCGGCTCCTGGGCTGCTATGGCAACAACGACGGCGACGCCCTGCGGGCCCGGCTGCCGCTGGTGGCACGGGAACAGATTGAGGGCCTCCGGTTCGCTGTCGTCCATGAGACGGGCGCCAAGACCGGAAGGGAGCAGCGGATGGACCGCGAATTCCCCGACACGGATGTGCTGGTCTTCGGTCACAGCCACATTCCGTGGGATACCGTCACCGGCGCCGGCATGCGGCTGCTGAACCCGGGATCCCCGACCGATCGACGGCGGCAGCCGCACTGCTCGTATCTCACGGCGACCGTTGACGGCCACCGGCTCGAGGTCGACCTCCACCTCCTGCCGGTTCGGGCCTGACCCGCCGGACGGGCCTCCGCAAGCGCTCACCGGCATGGCACACTGACCCTATGATCCTGCTTGGCTGGAATCCCGACCGGGGAGCTGATCCCTTTGGCGGGTACCGGTCGGCTGTGGACGAGGTCGCCGCGGCCGGGCTTTTCCGCTGCAGGTGGGTTCTTCCACCCCGCCAGGCAACGGCAGGAACCGAGGTGTGGCTGTTCAGCCAGGGAGGCGGCGACCGCGGTGTTCTGGGCCACGGCAGGGTTGTCTCGTCCCCCGACGCCCAACCGGCCGGCCCGGGCGGGTCTCCGGGCTTCGTCGAGTTCGATGCTCTGAGGCCCCGGGGAGATTCAATTCCCCTGGACCTCCTGACCCTGCGTGTCCCGGGCATCGCCTGGGGGGTGAACCGTCCCTCCCGCCGGATCCCAGCCGCGGCCGGGTCGGCGCTGCGGACCCTGTGGGCTGAAACGAGCACCCTCGAGGAGGCAGATCCCCTTCTTCCTCCCCCCGGAACCTTCCCCCCGGGCGCGCTGGCTCAGGCCCGGGTGAACCGGTACGAAAGGGACCCCTCCGCCCGCCGCGTCTGCCTGGCTCACCACGGGACCTCCTGCGCGGTCTGCGGCTTTTCCTTCGAGGAGGCCTTCGGGCCGCCCGGTCGGGACTTCGTGCACGTGCACCACCTTGTCCCGGCCACCCGGCTGGGGGCGGGCTACGAACTCGATCCGATCGCCGACCTGATCCCGCTGTGCCCCAACTGTCACTCCATGGCACACCGGCGTCTCCCGGACCCCTACTCGCCGGCCGAACTGCGCGCTCTGCGGTCCGCCGCAGGGTTTTTGCCGGGGACAGCCCTCAGCGCGGAGCAGCTGACGGCCCAGGCTGACGCTGTGCGGATCCTGGGAGCCCGCTAGGAGGGCCGTGGTCAGATCCGCGGAAGCCCTCATATACTGCGGATACGTCACGAGCCGATTGTCGAAGGCTGGTGCTGGGGCCCCTTCAATGACAAGAGGTAACGATGGTCCGTGTCTTCGGGATAGCGGCGGCAGTGATCGCTGCTCTCGCCCTTCTAGTTGTGGGCTTCCTTCTGCTCAACGGCGAAGAGGACGGTGAGCGCAAGCCGGCGGCCGCAATCCACTTCACCGCGGCGGGGGACTTCGCCGCCTCGGAAGAGGCAGCGGCCGTCCTGACCAAGAATGCCTCACTGTCCCCGGAATTCACCCTGGCACTGGGGGATCTGTCCTACGGCCGTCCGGGCGGTGAACAGGAATGGTGTGACTTCGTCACGAGCAAGGTGGGTACAGCCTTTCCCTTCCAGCTGATCGCCGGCAACCATGAGAGCGATGGCAGTGACGGGAACATCAATGACTTCTCCGCCTGCCTTCCCAACCGGCTGCCCGGGCTGGTGGGGACCTACGGGCGTGAGTGGTACGTCGATGTGCCGGCGGAGGACCCGATCGCCCGCTTCGTGATGATCTCCCCGGGTTTGGTCTTTCCCGAGAGTGAAACGTCCTGGGATTACCGTCCCGGCTCGGACCACTACGCCTGGACGGAGTCGGCGATCGACGGTGCCCGCGACAGCGGCATCCCGTGGGTGATCGTTGGGAACCACATGCCGTGCCTATCGCTGGGCGAATACAGCTGCTCGGCGGGCGAAGAGCTCACCAACCTGCTAATCAGCAAGAAGGTCGATCTTGTGCTCAACGGCCACGAGCACCTGTACCAACGCACCTACCAGATCGGGCACGGGGAGGGCTGCGCCGAAATCGTCCCCGACGCCTTCAATGAGGAGTGCATCACCGATACCGACAGTTCGCTCGCCCAGGGCTCGGGCACGGTGTTCGCGACCATCGGCACCGGTGGAATCGGCCTGCGCGACGCCGACCCCGCTGACCCTGAGGCCGGCTACTTCGCGGCCCACACGGCCACCAATGCCAATCCCACCCACGGCCTGCTCGATGTCTCCGTCACCGAACGCTCAATCTCGGCCGAGTTCGTCAAGGCGGCCGGCGGAACCTTCGATGACTCCTTCACCATTCGGGGGAAAGCAGGAGGCCGGGATGGCGAGGCTTCCTTCACCGAGGACTGCGCGGGTCTTGGCTGCGCCCTGGACGCCTCCACGCCCCTGCCCGCGCAGGGGAACCGCACCTACACGTGGGACTTCGGCAACGGCGAAACCGCCACCGGGGTCCGGCCGACCATCACCTATGACGCTCCGGGGGACTATGAGATCTCGCTGACCGTCAAGGACAAGGCAGGCAGTCAAACCGTCTCCAAACAGGTTTCGGTGACCGAAGGTGACGAGGCCACCTCGACCTTCTCGGACCCGTTCGAGCGCACCACGGACACCGGCTGGGGCGACGCCGAGGAAGGCGGGGCCTGGACCGACAGCGGGGAACCGGGCGCCTTTCTTGTGGCGGACGGGAGCGGGATCATGCAGCTGGCCACCCCCGCGTCGGGAGCGGCCGCGTCCCTGGAGGCGGTGAACAGCTCCAGGATGGACCTGCGTGCCGCCCTCGGGGTGGATCGGCGCCCGGCCGGAGGAAGCCTGTATCTGCGTCTGATCACCCGCCAGACCGACCGCGCCGGAGCCTACCGAACGGTCCTCAAATTCTCGCCTGAGGGCGAGCTTTCCTTCCTCATCGACCGGGTCAACAGGGACGGCGCGGAGGTGCGGATCGGACCTGAAGTTCCAGTCCCCGACCTCACGGTCGCCGGAGGGGAGATCGTCAATGTGCGGGCCCAGGCCACCGGTACGAGCCCGACAACCCTGCGTGCGAAGGTATGGAAGGCAGGAGAACCTGAACCCTCGGAATGGCAGATCGACACCCGGGATTCCGCCCCCGGGCTCCAGACCCCCGGGGCCGCCGGCATCAACACCTACCTCTCATCGGGGGCGACCAACGCCCCGGTCACCGTCCAGTTCGAGGAGATCACGGGCACCCTCACGGAATAGCACCGCCGCCCGACCCTACCGGTGCTGCCGGTAGGGTCACCGGGGAAAGGCGGCCAGTGCGCGTTCTGCCACCCGGGCCAGATCGGGACGGGACGCCCCGGCCGAGGCCTGGACGGCAAGCCCAGCGGTGACCGTGGCAAGATACCGGGCCAGCTCGGCAGGGTCCTCGGATGCGGGAAGATCGCCCTCGTCAATGGCCTGCTGGAAGCGGCGGACAAACCGGGCCTCGCCGGCGCCGCGGCTCTCGTTCAGGAAATCGACAATCCGCTGATCGGTGGGATGACCCGAGAGCCCGCCCTGGATTGAAAGGCACCCACGGGGTCGATCAGGCAGCGTAATCGAGACAACGTTCGAGCGCAGGTAATGCTCCGCGACCGCCCGGGCGGTGGGCATGGCAAGGGCTGCATCGACGTAGGACATCTCGACGCGTGAGTACCGGCCGATCGCCTGCCGGAAGGTGCCTTCCTTGTTGCCGAAGGCCGCGTACAGACTGGGGCGGCTGATGCTCATCGCGTTCGTGAGGTCCTCAAGGGTCGTGCCCTCATACCCCTGGCGCCAGAAGACGTCGACCGCGCGCTCAAGGGCCTCATTGACATCAAACTCGCGGGGCCTGCCTCGAGCCGCCATCAGCCTTCACCCTCCTGCCATCGAACGCGTCCGTGGAAATCAACGGACGAGCCGCAGCCGTGATTCCACTCAATTCTCCCATGGACCACCGCTCGCGCCGGGGGGCCGGCACCACCTCGACCTCCCGGGGGCCCGAGGTTCAGGGTGCCCGGCTTGAGGGGCCGGCCGCAGGCAGGAACAGGGCGTTATTTGACGATAAGGTCAAGAAACGTCATTCTTGAATGTATGGTAAATAACGATTCATCCCTCGAGAACCTCGTCACCCGTTTCCTTCAGGCCCTGGGCAGCAAGGACGCCGAAGGCGTCGAAGCCCTGTTCGCCGATGTCATCGACTGGTACGTCCCTGGCCACCCGGACCTGCCGTGGACGGGCAGGCGATCCAAGGGATCCCAGGTCGCTGAGTACTTCACCACGATGTGGCCGCACTTCGACTCTGATAAGAGCAGTGTCCAACTCGACAAGCTCGTCCTCTCGGGCGAGGACGCCGTCATCTTCGCAACCTTCGCGCATACAGCCCGCAGCACCGGCCGCTCCTGGGTGACCCCAGCCGTCCTCCACCTCGTTGCCGCCGACGGCAGGTTCGTTCGGATGCATCTCTCCGAAGACACCGAGGCTGTGTCCAAGGCGTTCTTCGACTGAGCCGCCTCCGCCGCTCACCTGGGCCCCGGGCCCGGGCCCGGGCGAGTGCTCCTCTCCAGTGCCTGTACACCACCATCAGCAACCGGGGCGAGTGATAGTGCGCACCCCTCCCGTTCCGGCCACCGGTCCGCCGGGGCCATAGGATCGAGGAGAACGGCGTTGCATCAGGCAGCGCGCCCCGCACCAGCGGGGTACGTCAGCAAGGAAGGTACGCAACAGTGATTGGATTCATCATTGCCGGACTCATCATCGGCGCACTCGCGCGGCTGATCAAGCCGGGCAAGCAGAACCTCGGTCTGGTCGCCACCCTGCTGCTGGGCCTCGTTGGCTCGGTCATCGGGGGTTCGATCGCCAGCCTCCTGGGCACCGGGGGCATTTTTGAGCTCAATTTCCTCGGCTTCATTGTCTCGGTCATCGCCGCCGTCCTGCTGATCGGCGTCGCCGAAGCCATGGCCGGGCGCCGCCGCGTCACCCGCTGAGCCGCGTCACCCGTTAGTAGGAGCGACCGGCGCCGAGCCGGTGTCCCGGTCAGGCGCGGCGGAGCCTCAGCAGCCGCCGCGCCACGGCGACGCTCAGCCCGCCGGCAAGGACCCATGGCCCGCCGACAAGAATCGGATCGATCCACTGGTGCCTGAGGTCGACGCGTTTGGTCCCGGTACGTGAGGCGATCGGATGGCGGGAGAATTCGCTGAGGACCCCCGTCTGGGTGATCGGGTTGTCGGGGCGCAGTGTTCCGAACGAGGCCAGATGGCTCTCCCAGGCGTCGACCCGGTCGGAGGCGAGCAGGATCACCCAGTGCGCGGCCCGTCCTTCGCTGAAGGTGCGGTAGGCGTATTTGCGCATCATCCCTGACAGCCCCTTGGGCCTCACCGAGGTCCCGAAGACCGGGGTCAGGAACTTGTGCTCGATCGAGCGTTCCCGGGGCCACTTTTCTTCCTGCCGCTCGGGGAATTCCCAGCGCGCACCGTTGAGGGTCGGGTCGAACTGTTCCTTCGGCACCGAGGGGCGGTCTTTCGGGTCGAGGTCCGCGCCCCAGCCGGGAATCGCGGCGCGCAGCTCCTCGCTCGACCTCGCGCGGGTAGGCTTCTTGGCTGTGTACGGCACGGTCCTTCCCTTCAGCTGGCCGCGGGGAGAATCAACGGCTTGATGCAGTTATCGAGCTTGGCCGAGAAGATGTGGTATCCCTCGGCGATGTGCTCGAGCGGGATCCGGTGCGTCACAATATCGCTCGGCTTAAGGTAACCGTTGCGGATATGGTCGAACAGGCGCGGCCACTGCCGCTTCACGGGAGCCTGGTTCATCCGGAGGGTGAGCCCCTTGTTCAAGGCGTCACCGAACTTCACGGCACTGAACATTGGGCCGTAGGCTCCGACCACCGAGACGGTTCCCCCCTTGCGCACCGCATCGATCGCCCAGTTCAGCGCGATCGGAGAGCCGCCCTGCAGCTTGAATTTCGAGGAAGTGACGTGCTGCAGAAAGTTGCCGTCGGCCTCGGCCCCAACGGCGTCGATAACGACGTCGGCGCCCAGGTAGTCGGTTGCCTTCTTCATCTCGACGACGATGTCGTCGTACTCGGCGAAGTTGTAGGTCTCCGCGTGGGCGAAGGTGCGCGCCTTCTCCAACCGGTACTCGAGATGGTCGATCACAAGAACCCGGCCGGCCCCCATCAGCCAGGCGGACTTCGCGGCAAAAAGGCCTACCGGCCCGGCACCGAAGACCACGACGGTGTCCCCCTCGACGATGTCCCCGAGCTGGGCGCCGAAGTAGCCGGTGGCGAGGGCATCGGTGAGCAGGACGGCGTCCTCTTCGTCCATCCACCCGGGAATGATGCTCGGCCCGATATCCGCGAACGGCACGCGGACGTATTCGGCCTGGCCGCCGTCGTACCCGCCGCAGGTGTGCGAGTACCCGTAGATGCCGCCGACCGCGGTGGCGTTGGCGTTGACGTTGTGGCAGTTGGAGTACAGCCCGCGTGCGCAGAAATAGCAGGTGCCGCAGTAGACGTTGAACGGAACCATCACCCGGTCGCCGGGTTTGAGGTTCTGCACCGAGGAGCCGACCTGCTCGACGACGCCGACGAACTCGTGGCCGAAGGTCATTCCCACCCGCGTGTCGGGCATCATGCCGTGGAAGAGGTGGAGATCCGACCCGCAAATGGCCGCAGTTGTCACCCGGACGATCGCGTCATTGGGGTGCTCGATCGGTGGGATGTCCTTTTCCTCAACCCTGATCTTGTACGGTCCGCGGTACACCATTGCTCGCATCAGCGCCGCCTTTCAGGGCAGTTCGAGGGCTGGTTGGTAGCGTTCCACGGCCGCGGAAAGAGGGTCAAGAATTTTGTTGGACGCACCGCACCGAGCATGATGGCCGGGTTGATGCTAGCGGGCCCGGGCCGCCCGCCTGCCCTGCCCGGACCCTGCACGGCACGACGGGAGACACTCGAAGAAGGCCGCTGCCGGATCGATGGATCCGACAGCGGCCTTCTTCGGTTGAGTGCTGCCCTGGTATCAGGCCACGCAGCCGCCGAGGGCGATCTGGCCGTCGATGGAGCGGATCTTGAGCTGGACGGCTCCGAGCTGGTCTTCAAGCGAGAGGACCGTGGCCTTCTGCGCGGCGACGGCCGCCTTGTTTGTCTTCTTCTGCGCCTCAAGGTTCCGAAGGACCGCCTGGGCGTCGGTGACCTGCTTGTCGAGGGTGGTCAGCTGGCCCTGGAGGGTTTTGAGGGCCGCTTCCGCAGCGCTGATTTCCCCGTTGAGGCTATTGAGCTGGGTCAGCAGCGGCGCCACCTGGTTCTGCAGCCCGAGGACCGCGGCCTCCTTGGCAGCGATCTGCCCGTTCAGCGCCGAGAGATCGGCCACCAGCTTGTCCACATCGGCGTTAAGCTTGGTGATTTCGACCCGCGTGGCAGCGGCAGCCGCGGCCGCGCTGTCGGCGGCTGCCTGCAGTGCCGGCAGCCGATCCTGCAGGCCCGTCAGCTCCGCGTTCTTGGCGTCCACGGCCGCCTCCGCAGCTGCGCGCGCGTCCTCGGCGTCCGCAAGGTTACCCTGCAGTTCCTCGAGCACCGCCCGCTCGGCGGTGATGGCCGCCTCGGCCTCCGCAACACCCTCGGTGAGGGCCGGCAGGCCGGCTTCGAGGTCGGCGACAACCTTCTCCTGGGCGCCCACCGCACCGGCGGCTGCGGCTGCGGCGTCCTCGAGGGCCGGCAGCTTCCCCTGGAGGGCAGTCAGTTCTCCCTGCTTCGTGGCCACCGCGGCGTTGGCTTCGGTCAGCGCCGTTCCAAGGGCGGGCAGCTGGCCTTGGAGGCCCAGGATCTCAGCCTCCTTGGTGGCAACCGCGCCCTGCGCCGCGGTCAGCGCGGCCTGCAGCGGGGCAGCCTGGCGCTGCAGGGCGCTGCTTTCGCCCTGCTTCGCAACGAGCTGGGCGTTGAGTGCGTTGACCTGGTTCTGCAGGGTAGTGAGGTCGCCCGAAAGGCCGGCAATGGTGCCGGACTTCTGGGTGATCTGGTTCGTCACGGAGGTGAGCTCGGCCTGCTTGGTGTTACGCAGCGCGATCAGCTCCTCCTTCTTCTTGCCATTGCCCTTGATGGCGTCGATCTCGGCGTTGAGGGCGCTGATGTCGTTCTGCAGCTGGGTCTGCCGGGTCTGCAGTGCCGCCCGCTCGGCCTGAGCCGCCGAGAGCTGGGCCTGCTTCGTCGAGATCGTGGTGCCCAGAGCCGCAATGTCGTTCTGCAGCGTCGTGATCTGCCCGTTGATCGAGGTGACGGCTGCGGCGTTGGCAGCGACGGCGTCGGCGGCCTTGGTCGCGTCGGCCTTCAGGGACGGGAGCTGATTCTGGGCGGCAGCGATCTGCGTGTGCTTCGCGGTGACGGCGTCCGCAGCCTTCGTGGCATCGGCCTGAAGTACGCCAAGTTCGCCCTGTGCGGTGGTGATCTCGGCGTTCTTCGCGGTGACGGCATCCGCAGCCTTCTGGGCATCGGCGTGGCGTGCGGCGAGGAGTGTCTTCGCCTCCTCGATCCGGACCGCCTGGGCATCGAGCTCGGCCTGCGCGGCAATACCGGAGTCGGCGAGGCGCTGAAGCTCGACCTCGGATCCGGAGACGGCCTGCTCCGCGGCGGTCACCGCGGCGGCGGCATCCTCCGCAGTCGTGGTCAGCGAAACAAGCGCGGTCTCGGCGGCGGCGACCGCGTCGTTCTGCGCGGCCAGGGCACCTGAGGTGTTGGCGGCCGCTGCGTCAAGCAGGGCCAGCTCCCCGGTGGCGGTGTTCAGCACTTCCTGGTGGGCCGCCAGGTCTGCGTCCACGTCTGCGGCCTGCTTCGCCAGGCTCTCGGAGTCGGCCTGCGCGGCGGTCAGCTGTTCCTGAAGGGGCGCGAGTTTCGCAATGGTGTCGGCCTGCTGCACGTTGAGGTCGGCCAGCGCCGTCTTGGCTTCCTCGATCGACGTGGCGGCACTCGCCTGGTCCGCCGTCAGCGTTGCGAGTTCTGCCTCGGCGTCCTTCACATCGATGTCCAGCTGCGCGGCCTCGGCGTCGAGGGCGGCGATTGCCTTCTCCGCATCAGCGATCTGGGTGGTGAGGGTGGTGGCGGTGGCCTGGAGCGCGGTCCGCTCGGCCTGCAGCTTGGAGATCTGCTCCGCGTTCTTCTTGGCTGCGGCCCGGAGCAGGTTTTCCTGCACGCCCCCGCGGTGCGCCTGCTGGTTGACCACCCCGTTGCAGATGCCCGATGTCGGGCCGGTCGTGGCCGAGGCCTGCGGGGCGAACACCAGCACGCTTGCGAGGATGCCGGGCAGGATCACTGCGCTTGCAACACGGCGGGCGAGGACGGATGTCGCGTTTGAGTCGCGCATGATTACTCCTGAGACCGAAAAACATGATTTGGTTGCCTCAAGGAATCTATGGACATTGGTTGCGTCGGGACACAGTACCGACTACTCGAAAGCCGTTAGGACTACTTGGTCAGCGGGCGCTGAACTACCTGCTGGCCTTTCGCGGGGAATGCACAGCAGCTTCACCCGGGTGCCGGGGCGGTGCGGACACCGGCGTGCCGGGAGGCGGCCGGCGATCCGGACGCTATTGGCTCGACTCACCCATCTGCTCCACGAGGCCGGCCCGCCAGGCGGGAGGGTCGAAGGGCTTGGCGTAGTAGCGGGTGTCGCGCAGGATCCGGCCCTGCCCGTCGAACTCGAGGATCACGACGACGTTCCAGAGCTCTCCACCGCCGTAATCGTTGACTCCCTCGATCACCCAGACCGTCCCGGTGCCGGTGACCCGCCGGACGGTGATGTCGGGCGGCGCGGGGAACTGCTCCTGCATGGAGCGCATGGCGTCCCGCCCGCGGATTCGTTCCCCGGACTGCGGCATTTCCATGACGTAATCGGGATGCCGCAGTTCGTATTCGGCCTCGGGCGAGAGCGAGTCATGACCACCGCCGACCAGGCGCAGGAACGCCTCGCGCATCATCGATGCGTCACCGGTGTCCATCGCCCGCCGGATGAGAGTCCCGATTTCAGGCTCAGCCATGGCGGTCATGCTACGCCGGACGGCCGTGAACAGCCAGAGGTCGATGCCGCCTGGACGCAGCACCCGGGGACCGCCCCCCGCCTGCGTACGGGGAATTCCCGACCCCGGCATGCGGTTGAGAGAAGGTAGTCACCTATCCCTGGAGGAAGTATGAGCACCCCCGAAAAAGCCCAGCTGGAGCGATGGCTTCGATTTCGCAACAGCCGGAACACCGCTCTGGCCAAGGAGCACGGCTGGCTGACGCTCACGTCGCTGCAGTGGCTCCCGGCCGAGCCCTCCCCGATGGAGCTGGTTCCTGGGCTGTGGTCGACGGACGGCACGAAGGCGGTCCTGACGGCCGCTGCCGCCGACGGGTTGACGCTTGGAGAGACGGGCGACCCCGTCGAAGGAACCGTCACCGCCAGCCTCGACAATGAGGAATCGCTCATGTGGGTCGCCTTCGGCGGCGAGGATGGACGGCGCGTGGTGGTCGAGCTTGCCGTCCGCGGCAACAAGTATGCCATCCGCACCCGCGATTCGCTCTCCCCGGTGTTCACCGAGTTTGAGGGAGTTCCAACGTTCGACTACAGCCCGGAACTCGCCGTCCTTGCCCGCTTCGAGCGTTACCCGGAGCCGGTCGAGATGCCGATCGGAACCGCCAACCCACTCGTGGACGGGGTGCACCGCAGCGCCGGTGAGCTCGTGTTCCGGCTTCCCGGCATCGACCACGAGTATCGGCTGCAGGCCGAGGAAGGGAAACTCGGCGGCCTGACCGTCACGTTCCACGACAAGACCAACGGCGCAACGACGGACGACTGGCGGAAGGTGGAGACCGGCCGGCCCCGCCCCGACGGCACAGTGGTCCTCGATTTCAACCGTGCGATCAACTATCCAAGCGCCTTCACCCCCTACGGCACATGCGCCATGCCGGTGAGGAACAACAGCCTTGATGTGAAGATCGAGGCCGGAGAAAAGGCCTTCGACATCCAACCTGCCGGCTGAGGGTCATCCCGGCCGGACGGCGTCCACCCCGTGGCGGGCGGACGCCGTTTCCGTTGCGGGGACCTTGAGAGTCTGCCGTGCGCGGCGGGCCCTTATCCGACCGGCGACGCCGGCGACGCGTTGTGTCAGCGCCCAGTACGACACGCCGGCAACCAACGAGGCGCCCACCGCGAGCGCAGGGCTGAACGGCTCCAGCAGGGGAAAAACCAGCCAGTGGGTGAGGTACGCGTACAGCGAGGAACTGGCGAGCACCCCGACCGGCCGGTGGAGCCCGCGCGGGAGCGGGATGGCAGGAAGCCAGGCCAGCAGCAGGAGCCCTCCGAGCAGGGTCGCTTCCCGGGCGGCGTCGTCGAAGAAGCCGGGCACGCTTAGCGCCGCAATGGCCGTCACCACCGACCGCTGGAGGGCGGTCCGGGACCGGGCCATCAGCCACCCCAGGCCAACAAGCCATAGCACGGGTGCGGTGTGCGGCACGCTGATGTGCGGGATGTCGTAGCGGCCCAGCATGCCGAGGGCGGTCAGAGCGAGCGGGAAGACAAACGGTGCGCCCCGCTCGGCCCGGTCCACCCACGGAACCGCGAGGAGCGCCAGCAGGAAGATCAGGACATACACGAGCACTTCGACGAACCAGAATTGCCACTCCGCGGTCACGTGCCGGGGCCCGATCAGCGAGTTCAGGAGCGCGATGTTCGCCAGGGAGTACCGGTCGGTCACCAGGTAGGCGAAAGCGATAAAGGCCACGCTCGGCACCACGATCCGTCCGAGGCTCCGTACCTGGCGCCTCAGGCGGGCAACCCGCTCCCCCGCGAGCTGGAACCGGGCGAAGTTGTAACCGGCCACGGCCATCAGCACGTGGGCGGTACCCGGCCACGTGAACAGGCCCACGTGGGTGCTGATGATGAAGATGATGGCGACGGCCCGCAGGACGATGCTCGTTTCGAGCGGGGCGAGGAAGCGCCGGGCCGGGCGCGCCTTCCGGGCCGGCCGAGCGAGGTCCCCGACCCGCATCAGGTGCCAGTCGGCCGGAAGGGAGCCAAGGACCTTTTCGAGCCGCACCGACAGCGCCACATAGGACAACGAATCCCCGCCGAGGGAGACAAAGGTGTCATCGTCCCGGACGGCGCCGCACTCAAGGTGTTCCGCGTAGATCCTCCGCAGGTCCTCCGGGCCATCCCCGGCGGGGGCTTCCTCGGACACCGCCCCTGCCCGTGTTGCGGCCAAGGCGAGCACGGCCTGGTAGTCGGGTTTGCCGCTGGACAGGCGCGGGAGCCGGTCGACGCCGTGGACCTGGACGGCGGCCCGGGGCAGGCCCAGCTGCTGGGCGAGGACCTTGCCGAGCAGGCGCACATCGGCTCCGCCCTCGATCGCGACCACGAGCCGCTCATCGGTGCCGGTACTGATCGCGCGCACGCCGAGGCCGTCGAGAATCCGCTCAACCTGGCCGAGGTCGACGCGCAGTCCGACGATCTTGAGGAACCGGCTGCGCCTCCCCACCACCTCGTACAGGCCGTTGGGGTGCCGGCGCGCCAGATCCCCGGTGCGCAGTTCCTGAACCGTCCGGCCCAGCGCCAGATCGGCCGGCGCCTCGGCGTAGCCGAGCATGACGTTCGGGCCGGTGTACACGAGTTCGCCGTCGTCGAGCCCGGGCACCGGGTCGATGCGGAAGGCTCCGCCCGGCACCGCGACGCCGATGGTGCCCGGGTGCGCGGTCGCCAGGTCCGGAGGGAGGTAGGCCATCCGGGCGGTGGCCTCCGTGGCGCCGTACATGACGAACAGGTCCCAGCCGCGCTCAGCGCCGAGCGCGGCGTACCGGCGCACCTGCTCGGGCGCGAGCCGCCCCCCGGCCTGGGTGATGTACCGCAGGGAAGGAAGCTCAAGGTCGGCGAACCCCACCCGTTCAAGGAGTTCGAAGGTGTAGGGCACAGCTGCGAAGGAGCTCACCCCGTGGGTGCGGACCAGCTCCCAGAAGCAGGGGTCGACGACGGACAGGTCTGTCAGCACCAGGCCCGCCCCCTGCAGCAGGTGGCTGTTGATCACCGACAGTCCGTAGCAGTAGGACAGGGGAAGCGTCGTCGCGGCACGGTCCTCGGGCCCGATCGCAAGGTACCCGGCAATCGCTTCGGCGTTGGACTGGAGGTTCTCGTGGGAGAGCCTCACCAGTTTGGGGGAACCGGTTGAGCCGGAGGTGCTGACCAGCAGGGCAAGCTCGGGGTGCAGCTCATGCGCAGTGCCGGGGCGCCGCTCCTCGAAGGAGAGGAAATCGCCGGAGCGCAGGACGACGTCGGGGTCGTACGCCGCCACGATGGACTCGAGGGCGGCCGGCTTGTCGGCAGGAACGAGGATGAGGGGGTGGCCGGCGGTGAGCGCCGCGAGGTAGGCGATAAGCGAATCGAGATCATTGGCGGCCGCGAGCGCCACCAACCGCCGCTGGGCGCCCAGGCGGGCGGCGAAGGCCTCAACGCGGCCGGCCAGTTCACGGTAGCTGAGGGTCGAACCATCGATCAGCACAGCAGGGCGGTCCCCGTGGTGGGCGAGATCGGCGGCGAAGGAGGCACGCGTGAGGAACAGGTTCGAGGTCACTGCGTAACCTTATGAGGAAGGGTTACCTAAGTAAAAATGGCACCGCGTCGGTCGCCGGGGCCGGACCGGCCCGTTCAGCCGGCTGCGGAAAGGCCTTCCCTCGCCGGGGAGGACTGAACCTGATCCCGGCCCGCGAAGCGGATTCCCGCGGAGGTGGCAATGATGTCCTCGAGGGTCCGCCGCACCCACTCCGCCGCCGAACTGTTGGCAACCCGCAGGTCCCGGTCGGCAATTCCTGCCGATGAAGACTGCGCGAGGCGGACGATGCAGTAATCGAGCTCTGCCGCCAGCCCCTTGATCGCCGAAAGCAGCTCGTCCGGGCCGGGGTCGGCGGTATCAAGCACCACGTCGAGAAGGGAAGGGCTGCCGGAGGCTCCCTGGGCTGGAAAATTGGCCTTCGCGATGCCCGCATCGCAATCCACGAGGTTCCCCGTCCACTTTTCGGGGTCGCGCTCAGCGCCGCTTCGATACCGAAGCGCGTTCCGGCCCGAAAGGGCTCCGGACCCGGGACCGTAGCCTGGAGCTGCACTCACGCGGTGCGCCTCAAGCGTGTGGAGCGGGCGGCCCGAAAGCCGGTTTGTGCGGCGTCCGCCGCGACAGGGGCGAACCCGTGGTGTGCACATGGCATGGTGAGACCCTCGCTGTTCGGCGGCCGACCTGCCCTCGCAGGCCCCGGCTCCACGTCCCTTTAATGCGTCTGTGGCGCATTAGTCGGCCGATAAAGTTGGCGACATTACCGGAGCGTAACATGCAATTTCCGCGTCGCACGCAATTCGAAAAACGGCAACCGTGGGCGTGTCCGGAGGGGCTGAAAGCGCGCTAATCGTTCGGAACCGGCCTAGGACTGGCACCCAATACCGTCGCCGTCCCGGTCGAACGAGGCATCCCACCCCGGATCCGCCGGAGTGATCGGCGCGGCGCCGGCCGCCTCGACGTCCGAGCAGTTCCCGTAGATCACCTCCCCGGTTGGCGGCACGCTCTCCCGTCCCCCCGGTCCGCCCGTGGGCGGGATTTCCCCGGGCGTCCCGGCCGGGGCGCCGGCGGGCGGAGCGGTGGTCGCGCTGGGAAGCGGCTGGCCCGGGCAGGACCTGAGAATCCGCTCGATGGCGCCTCGTTCGGCGGCCGTCACCCACAGACGGTACTTGAGCTTGACCGCGGTCTGCCGGGCCACGTAGTCGCACCGGTACGACGTGTTCGGCGGCAGCCAGGTCGCGGCATCGGCGTCCCCCTTCTGCCGGTTGGCCGGGCCGTCGACGGCGAGGAGGTTCAGCGGGTCATTGGCGAAGCGCAGCCGGTCCTGGTCCGAAAGCTGCTGGGCGCCCGTCTCCCAGGCATTGCCCAGCGCGACGACATGATCGATGTCGACAAGGGCGTCCCCGCCCTTGACGAACGATACGCTCACCGCCGTGTACGGGTCCTTCAGGACACCGGCCTGCACCACGCAGTTCCGGGTGCCGGGTTTGAAGGTTTCCTCCGAGAGGTCCTTGGCAAGGATGTCGTTGCGCGTATCGCAGCCGTTCCGATCGACGTCGGCCCAGGCCGGCCCGAACTTCTCCCGCTCGTATCCGGTTTTCGGCGCCCGCCCCTTGACGGCGAGCGCTTCGAGGCCGGCGAGCGCCGTCCCGGCCGGCGGCGCCGGGGCGGCCGGCATCGACGCGTCCGGGACAGGAGCTGCGGGTTCGTCCGACCCGTCCTCCGTCGGGGCGGTCGACGGGGCGGGAGCCACCGACGGCACGGGCGCCGGGGCGCCCTGCAGGGCGGGCGAGCAGCCGACGACCCCGGCGGCCAGGGCGGCCCCGAGCAGGACGGCGGCTCTCGTGGTGCGAAGGTGCATGGTTCCCAGGGGTGTGGTGGTGCGGAATTGCTCAGCCTCGACCCTACCGTCCGGGCACGCCCGCTCATCGGCGGCCCGCCGTACGGCTAACGGTTCGGTCCCGACGCCCGCGGAAGGAAGCGGACTCCGGGCGGGGAGTGCGGCACAATGGCAGCATGTGCGGACGTTTCGTGATCGCGGGAAACAAGGCGGCAATGCTCGATGCGTTCAATGTGGACGAGTCGTTCGAGGACGAAATGAACCCGTCCTGGAACGTTGCCCCGATGACCGGGATCCCTTTCGTCTCGGAACGGCTCAGCGATGGCACCCTGACCCGCCGGCTCGACATTGCCCGCTGGGGCCTTGTCCCCGTGTGGGCGAAGGACCCCAAGATCGGCGCCCGGATGATCAATGCCCGCGCCGAATCGGTCCTCGACAAGCCCTCCTTCCGCACCGCGGCCGCCAAACGCCGGGCCCTGGTTCCCGCTAATGGGTACTACGAATGGCAGAAGAATCCCGACGGCACGAAGACTCCCACCTACCTCCACCCCGAGCGGGAGGACGACCTGATCGCCTTCGCCGCCCTGTATGAGTTCTGGCCGGATCCTCAGAAGGCGGACGGAGATCCTCAGAAGTGGCTGACCACGGCGACCATCCTGACCACCGACGCCACCGACAGCCTCGGGCACATCCACGACCGCTCCCCGCTGATCGTCCCGAAGGACCTCCATTCGGACTGGCTCGATCCGGCGGTCACCGCGAAGCAGGACGTCCTGGCACTGATCGACGCGATCCCGGAACCCGTCCTGGTCCCCCGCGTCGTGGGCAAGGACGTGGGATCGGTCCGCAATGACGGGCCGCACCTCATCGAACCGGCCGAATAGCCCCGCCCGCCGCCTGCCCGTTCCCTGTTGCCCCGTGAAGCTACAGGGCAGGCAGCCGTTCCACCCGGATCCCTGAGGTTAGGGACCAGGTGATCGACCCGCCCTGAAAGGCCTGCCGAACTCCGCCTCGAATTGGAGTGGGATTGGACGTCGGATAGCCCAGCCGGCCCGCCCGGGCCTCCGCTTCCAGATAGAGGTCGTGGACCAGGCCCGTGGAGATCCGGGCTCCGGTCGCACGGGAGTAGTAGACCGCCCCGCCCTCGAAGGTCTGGAAAACCCCGCCGTTTCCGCCCGTCTCATCCGACGTGGGATACCCCAGAGCTCCCTGCTCCCGGCCCGCCCGGTCATAGGCACCCCGGATCGCACCCCGGAGGACGTGCGCTCCGCCGTCCGGTGACCACCGGATGGTCCCTCGCTCGAAATCCTGGGACCTTCCGCCACGCGTCAACCCCGTGACCTCATTGCCCACGGGCCCGCCCAACGCCACCCGCCCGCCGGCCACCGTGAACTTGCTGGTGATCGGACCGGTCGGGGCGGCGGAGTAGGGGGTGAAGACATCACCCACCGCGCCCATGATCACCCGGTCGCCGGGCACCGCATCCTTGAGGTAGCGGGTAACCAGAGCCTCAGGCAGTGCAATGCATCCCGCCGTCGGGGCCGGATTCGAATGCATAAAAATTGCGAATCCCGCGCCCTCCCGGATGGGAGAATCCGGGGGCCTGTTGTAATTCAGGACCACGCCCTGCCGGTAATCTCCGGTCGCGCGCGTCGCGAACTCCCACATGTCTTCGTCGGGGAAGTCATGGGAGCTCGATTCGAAATATCTGTTGTAATCGGCCGAATACTCTCCCCCGCCGCCCCAGCGGGACAGACTGTTAAGAATCCGGAACCGGAGCCGGGTGCCCGGGTTCCACAGCCCAAAGCCTTCGGTAACCGAGTAGGAACCCGTCGGGGAATACTCCGCCGCCGTGTGGCCGCTTGGAATTCCGGGGGCTCGAAACCCATTGCGCCCCACATTTCCGGGTTTCTGCCAGTCCTGCACGTAGCGCGGACCCGACCTCACGCAGGTGGTGACCAGGGCATCACTGCTGCTTCGGTGGGCCGTGGTCGCGAAGGTGACCCTATTTGCTCCGTACCCCGGATACAGCACCTGGCCTGCGTTCAAGCGTTCGCAGGGGTTCGTCTCCTGAACGGCCTCCCGGATGTCGGCCCGCGCCGGGGGTGCCTGTACGAGGAGGCCGCCGCCCAGTATGCCGGCTGCGGCAAGTACCGCGGCGATGGTCCGCAGCCCTGCGGATCGTGTGTTCATAGATTCCTTGTGCGCAAAGTGGAGGGAGGAATTACCGCAGGGAGTACCGCCGGGGCGCGCGACAAAACACGCGGGCAGAGCACTGGAGTCAGCGGAGGTTCGTTGCGGAAGGGCCGCTTCCGTGTGCCGCAGGCGGTTAGCCGCCGGGCTGTTCCAGGAAGGGCAGTGCGGGAAAGTAATTACCCACTCAAAGCGGTCGGCGGTGAAGTTTCCACGCCAAACGATGATTTTGTCATCCCAATTCCCCCCGTATTAAACCTGATCACCGGAGCGTATCGAATTCACGGGTAGCCGAAAAGTTACCGGTAGATCCTGTGGCCAAATGGTTATAGGTCCCGAAAATCACGCCGATGACTCACCGCGCCTGCCGGAAGCCGGACGGTTAGCCCCCGGCACCGGCATGCCGGTGCCGCTGCTGCGCCGCAGCAGCCCGTCAAAAAGGCCGTGGACGAGGGGCATTCAGCCGGGATTGCGGCACTGTGAGGATGGCGGCCCGCAGTCCGGCCGGACCGCCATCGACGGACCGGGCAGCCCCGTGGACGAGCACCCCTAGTTCCCGATCAATCGAGGAGGCAGCAATGACCCGCGGCCCCTACGCCGATCTGCCGGTGGTGGCCGGGTCTGAGGTGAGCAGCGACGATGGCGAGAATTTTCAGCCGCTTCGGATGCCGCAGGTCGTCTTCGGTGCCGGCGGCGGAGACGCGTCGCCGCAGCTCTCCTGGCGGGGTTTCCCCGAGGGAAAGCCCTCCGCCCAGGGCCCAACGCCCACGGGTCGACCCGGCAGGCCTCATCCACGCGGATGCCGGCCTTGCTGTCGAGGACCATGCACAGCGGTCCAGGCAATCCAGCCGCCGGCAACGGCCGCAAGGAGGGCGCCGACCGGCTGGGTGGGCAGGCTGCTGCCGGTGGTCACCATTCCGAGCACGACCCCCAGCGGGTAGAAGATCACCGTGGCGGCGATCCACAGGGCCCCGGCCCACTTGGGGAGGACGGTCGAGCGCCACACGGCTACCCCGAGGAGCACCTGCCCGACGAAGGCGAGCAGGAGACCGAGCAAGAACGTGGCCATCATTGAAGCAGGGAATTCAAGCTCCATGACCTCCGGTATCCCCGCCAGGTAGGCGTGGCCTACTGCCGGCGTGACGAACGTTGAAATCACCGAAGGCACCAGCAGCAGGGTCTGGGCGAAGACCGCGATGACCATTGCGGGCACCGCGATCCGGGCAGCCCTCCCGCCGGCCAGGTAAATGCCCAGGGCGAGGAATCCGAAGATCCCCAGGATGGTGCCGCCCGTGCTGCCGATCAGGTGACTGGTCAGGTATGTCGGCGTGCTGACGAATTCCGCCCACGCCTGGGGGTCCTTCTCCTGGTCTGGCTGGGGCTTGAGCGTGGACAGGGCGGTCATCAGCGCGGAGACGGGCAGGGCGATCAGTCCGGCGCCGACCCAGCGGGTGAGATAGGGAGAAGTCATCGGAGGTTCCTTTCTCGTCGGGAGCCCGGTTGGGCTTCCTCTTCGAGACTAGGAAGTGCCGGACGCCGCGGCATAGGGCCGAGGTGCCGTCCTGATAGCCGGGGTGGCACCACGGTCCCGGGCCTACCGCCCGGCGGCAGGTGGGGCGAGAATGGTTGCGCGCCACGCCGCCACGAGGCTGCGCTACAGGCCCTCCGCTGGAGCGACGTACCGTCTGGAGATGAGGACGACGATGGAGAACCAATCACCGGCCGTGACAGCCTTTCTGCGCGATCTTCACCACCCCTTCAAGGAGGTCATCGGGGTGCTTCGGTCGGAGATCCTCGCTCTTGATCCCGGCATCACCGAGCAGATTAAGTGGAAGGCGCCAAGTTTCGGTTTCGCGGGAACGGACCGGGTGACCATGAACCTCCGCCCGACGGATCGCCTCCAGATTGTCCTGCACCGGGGCGCGAAAGTGCGCGCAGACGTCGCGGGCTTCCAGTTCGCCGATGAGTCGGGACTGGTGCAATGGCTGGCTCGGGACCGGGGAACCGTATCCTTCGCCAGCGCCGACGACGCAGAGAAAAAGCGGGAAGACTTCCTGAGGCTCGTCGACCGCTGGATGAGGGTGTAGTGGACTCCGCCGCGGACTATCTCCGCCAGCACCACCCCGACGCCGCCGAGCTGGCGCTCTGGGTCCGCGGCGTGCTGCTCGAGGCGGCTCCGGGGCTTGAGCAGCGGGTGTACCAGGGGTGGCAGGCCATCGGGTTCGTCCATGCCGGAGCCGGATACGTCTGCGGCCTGTTTCCGCGGCCGACGGGCCTGCTGCTGACCTTCGAGCAGGGCGCCCTGCTGCCCGACCCGGACGGTTCCCTCATCGGCGACGGCCGCCAGGTGCGGTCCCTTCCCATTTCGGCGCGGGACGATGGGACGAAAAGCAGAATCGTGGAGTTCCTTGACTCCGCGATACTTCTGGGCGAAGCCCTTCGCGGTACCGCCAAGTAAAGCGCGGGCCAGCCGATTCGGTGCCCAAAAATATGGACACTACCACTATAGATACCTAGACTATCCATTATGAAGATCTCGCAGCTGAGTGCCGCCAGTGGTGTCTCCCAGCCCACGATCAAGCTGTACCTGCGCGAGGGCCTCCTTCCACCGGGGGCCAAGACCCATGCCAATCAGGCGACCTACTCGGAAGCCCATGTGCGGCGCCTCGGGATCATCCGCACGCTCACCCAGGTGGGCGGGCTCTCCGTCGCTTCGGCCAAAACCGTCCTAGACGCCATCGACTCCGACCTGCCGCTGAACTGGACCTTCGGCCTCGCCCAGCGCGCGGCCTCGCCCGACGTCGACGGAACCGATCTCAGCGACGCCGATCTTGCCCGTGCCGATGATTTTCTCGCCGGCCTGACCTACCATGACGGCCCCGGCCGTTTCGGAGTGGCGCAAACCCTCCGGGCCATGGCCGAGGCCGGGCTCGAGGCCGACGGTGCGTGGCGGGAAAGCTACCGCAAAGCGGCCGAAATCATCGGCGAAGCCGACATCGACCTGATTGACCGCCGGGAGGGCCGGCTGGCCAAAGCCGAGACCGTCGTAATCGGCACCGTGCTCGGCGATGCCCTCCTCGCCGCCCTTCGACGCGCTGCGCAGGAGCACTTTTCCAGCCAGCGCTACCCCTCCGGGAGCACCGAAACCGCTCCCTAACGCATCTCCCTGATCACCTTGGAGACATCATGGAACTGCTCATCCCGGATTCCCAGCGTCCAACCCGTGCCTCGCTGACGTGGCACCGTCCGCTGCTTCTCCTCGCCGGGGCCATGGCCCTGCTTGCCGTCATCAGCCTGCTCGGCCTGATCTTCGATCCCCGCGAAATCACGGGCGCTCCGGCGTGGGCCAAACCGCTGAAGTTCGCCCTCTCGATTTTCATCTACGCCCTCACCCTCGCCTGGCTCACGGGCCTTCTCACCCGCGGACGGAGACTTGCCTGGTGGGTGGCCACCGTGGCGGCCGCCGCCCTTGGCATTGAAATGGTGGTCATTGTCGGCGCTGTGCTGTTCGGTACCACGAGCCACTTCAACGTCTCGACTCCGCTTCACGCCACCCTGTGGGGCGTGATGGCCCTTTCGATCGTGGTGGTCTGGCTTGCCACATTGATCGTCGGCGCCCTCCTGGCCCTCAGCCGGCTCGGCGACCGCGCGGTCTCGTGGGCGGTCCGCGCCGGGGTCGTCCTCGGCCTGGCCGGCATGGGTGTTGCGTACTTCATGACCTCACCGACCAGCGCCCAGCTCGAGGACTTCCAGGGGGTCGCCGGAGCCCACGCCGTCGGGGTGCCCGACGGCGGTCCCGGGCTGTTCCTGCTGGGATGGAGCACCGTGGGCGGCGACCTGCGGGTCCCGCACTTTGTGGGAATGCACGCCCTGCAGCTGCTGCCGATCGCCGCGCTCGCGCTGGCATGGGCTGCCCGCAGGCTTCCGGCGCTCCGGCCTGAGGTGGTTCGGGTGGGTATCGTCATCGTCCTGTCGCTGCTGTACGCCGGGATGCTCGTGGTGCTTACACTTCAGGCCCTCGCCGGTGAATCGATTGTCCAACCGGGTCCGGTGACCGCCGCCGCCAGCATGGGGCTGTTTGTTGCAGCGGCAGCGGCAATCGCACTGGTCCTCCGGGCCGGTCGCTCCTCCAGGGTCCAAACCACCTGAGTGTCGGTCCGCCGTCTGATACCCCACCGTCCAATTCCCCCGCCGACAGGCGTTAGGCTGACCGGGACGAGTAGATGGGCGGGCGGTTGAGCACCTTCGGTGAATGGTTTCTGGGCACCTTCGCGCAGGGTGAGGCTCCGGCCGTGACGTCGATCGAGCTGGCACTCATCCTTGCCGGAGCGGCAGCGCTTTCGGTTCCGAGGGCCACCTGGCGGTGGTTCGGCCTGGTGTCGACGGTCGTGCACGAGCTCGGGCACGCGTTTTCCGCCCTGATGGTGGGGCACAGGATTACCGGCATCACCCTGAGGCTCGACCACTCCGGCAGAACCACATCCTTCGGCCGGACCGGGCTCCGGACGGTGTGGTCCGGGTTCTGGGGGTACCCCGTTCCGGCGGTGGTTGGGGCCGGCCTCGTCTGGGCCGGTCTTACCGGGTGGGGGCCGGCCGCGATGTCGGCCGGAACCCTCGTCCTTGTGTCGACCGTCCTTTTCATTCGGAACGCCGGGGGCGTGTTCATCCTCCTGGGCACGATCGCCGCCGTCGTCGGGCTGATGCTCTTCGTCCCACCGATGTTCACCGGGCACCTCGTCGTCGGCCTCGGGGTGGCCCTTCTGGTGGGCGCGGTACGCGACCTGCTCAATGTCACTCTGGTGCATGTCCGGCACCGGCACCGGCTTGAGACCTCGGACGCGTACCTGCTCTCCCGGCGCACGGCCGTCCCCTCCGCCGTGTGGCTGTTCCTGTTCGCGGCGGTGATTGGCGGTTCCTGGTTCCTCGCCTGGCGTGCCGTCGGGAGAGTGGTGGCAGCGCTCTAGCCGGTAGGCACCTGCACCTGGCTGGCCCATCAGGGCCCGTGTCCCTACTGTCTCCGCGCGGGACGGCCCACCCGGTTGGTCAGGAACTCGACTTCACGCCCTCCACCTGCGTGAAGCGGGCATCAAGTTCTTCGGCCAGCCTTTTCAGCTCGCCCCCTTGGGAATCCGCGCCGCGGGCCTCTGAAAGATCGAGGACGAGCCAGTTCCTGCCTTCGACAAGGTTCACCGGAATTCGGGTGTAGGAAGTGCCCCCGGAGTTCGAGTAAGCCTTGGCGGAGGCCTCACGGTCATCCTCTGTGGCGTAAAACTCGACCTGAACATTCTCCGAGCACATGGCATATTCCGGCGTGAAACCGGCGATCATATTCGCTGTCGGCTCGGCCAGCGGATCCGCCCCACAGGGCATCACTTCGCCGATCGCTTCCCGTGCCTCCTCGATTGAGGCAAACGCAGGAAGGTCGCCGTCACCCGGCCGTGCGGCGTTACCAGCACATCCGCCCAGCAGAAGAGCCAGCCCCAACCCCGCGGCGGCCGCCTGTTTCCCCAAAATCGATGCACCCATTTCCATCCCCCATATCGATGACTGCCGTCATCCTTCCATAGAGGTGGATTTCTGTCGCGACGGCAGCGCCGGAATTATCACGGGCGGGCGGGACAGGATTTATCGGGTTTCGCCATCACTCCGCGCCAAGGACCGGGGCGGGGGCATCGATGACATTGGGGACGAAGCGGCAGAAGTAGTCGGTGATGTACCCGTCCGATTCGCGGATGCCGACACCGACCGCTTCTCCATCGACAATCCAGGATCCGAGGACCGGGTGATTACCGTCGAAGTCGGGCAGGGGGCTCCAGGCCTGGTAGCACCAACCTTCGGCGCCGTAGTCTCCTGGCTGCTCGAGTTCGACTCCCTTGGCATGGATGCGGATATTGTCCCCTTCGCGTCCGTGAAGAGGCTTGGCTACCCATTCCTCCAGCCCGTGGGGACTGTCCAGGTAGGACGGCAGGAGGTTGGGGTGCCCGGGGTAGAGATGCCAGAGGGCGGCAAGGAGCGCCTTGTTCGAGAGGAACATTTTCCACGCTGGTTCATACCATCGGGTCATCACCGGCCATTCGCGGATGTTCCTTCCGAAGTCCTCCTTCATCATGTGTTCCCACGGATACAGCTTGAAGATGCTGCTGATGACGTTCTCATCGAGGTCGACGAACCGCTTGGTGCGGGCGTTCCAGCCGATGTCGCTCATGTTGATTCCGACGGTCTCCCACCCTGCCTGGTTGGCGACATCGAGCATGTATGCGGCGGTCATCCAGTCTTCGCCTGACTCTTCGACTTCGGTGTGGGCCACGTGCAGCCTTGCGCCGTCGAGGCCCCCGCGCTGCTTTTCCCACGCCCGGACAAGGGCTTCGTGGATGCCGTTCCACTGGTCCTTGTGGGGCATCACGTCCTGCAGCCAGTACCACTGCGCGATCGACGCTTCGATCAGTCCGGTGGGCGTATCGGCGTTGTATTCGAGCATCTTGGGCGGGTTCACGCCGTCGTAGGCGAAGTCGAAGCGCCCGTAGACGGCGGGTTCGCTGCGGGCAAGGGAGCTTGCTGCCAGCTTCAGGGCTTCCGGACTGATGCCGATGGTGCCCATTGCTCCGGTTGCGAGGTAACGGGCGGCCTCGATGCTCATGCCATGCAGTTCCTCGGTGACCTTTTCGAGCATTTCGACTTCGGCAAGGTCGAACCGGTAGTAGGCGCTCTCGTTCCAGTACTCGATAGTGGAACCATCGGGCAGGACCGTCGTCGAAAAGACGAGGCCCTGGCTTTCGATCTTCTGTTTCCAGTCGGGGCGCGGGGCGGAGGGGATGCGTTCCACCTCAGCCACCCATGCTTCCCGAGCGGCCGCCGCTGCCCGACTTGGCGCTGTCGCCAAAACCGCCCCGGCTTACCGCCGACGACCCCGAGGCGGGCAGGCCGCTCCTGGTTGAAGCGCCCGCCGGAACCGTGGTGACGCCGCCGGCAAGCTGCGACCCGACGGGAGGAATGGACCTGCTGATGGCCGCGCTACGCGCCCCCATGGCGAAGAAGTACCACCCGTAGACGCCGGAGGACCGGCCTTCCTCGCTGCACTTGCTGTCCTCGACCCGCTCCTGGGTGGTGCGGTCCTGGCAGACCTGGGCGTAGTCGGCGTCGATCACTTCGCCCGAGGGTGAGCATCCGGTAAGCACGGCGCTTGCAAGAAGCGCCGTCACACCAATGGAAAGGGACGCACTGCGGCGGCTTCGATTCCGATTCCCCGCTGATGGGCCTTGGATATCGGTCATGGTCGGCTCTCGCTCGCTGGGATGATGGATGGATCCGGGCCTGGTGGTACGCACGGGGCGTCCGATCAGCGGCAATGGAGGCGGCCTAATAGATCGGCGGGGTGCTGGCCCAAGCCGACCCCTGGACCAGGATCCTGTCGATGACGTTTGCAAAGTACTGTAACCCACCAACAGGAGCCCTCCACCAGAATGGCTGTACCGGCGGTGGCCCCTCACCCTAGGCAACCGAAAATGCCACCAGCGTGACCACCGCATTGTTGGCCGCGTGGAGCAGGACGGGCGCCCAAAGGTTCCGGTGGAACCGTTGAAGGAGGGCCAGGGCCACTCCGAGCGCGAAGAGATAGACGAAGGTCAGCAGCACGAGGTGGACCGCGGCGAAAAGAGCAGCCGAAAGCACGATGGCCGTGAAAGGTCGAAACCGCCGCAGGAAACCGCTGAGGAAGGCGCCCCGGAACAGCACCTCCTCCCACAGCGGAGTGAGGACGGCGATGACGAGAAATGCGATGACGAACACCGCGGTGGGCACTCCGGTGATGACCTCGGAAAGAGGGTCATCGGACGAGCCAGCCGATGAGGTATCCACACCAAGGGGTGCAAGGGCTGAGAGGAAGAGCCCCTGCAGCGCTCCGGCGGCCAGCATCGAGCCGGGGATCTGCCAGAGCAGATGGAACATCCTGCGCGTCGGGCGCCTGAACCCTAGATCGCCAAGACTCAGGCGGTTCCGCCGGAAGAGATGGAGGTACAAGGCAAGGATGATTACGGCGGTCACGCCGCAGAGGCTGATAACCACAAAGGCTGTAACGGAGTCGATGAGACCCAGCAGCCCCGCCGCCAGCACGGCAGCAAAGAAAGCAGCGGCATAGATCACAACGAACAGCAGCGCCCAGCCGGCCTGCCTCAGGGTCACTCCCGGAGCCCCCTGCATTCGACCCAGCGAACGGGCACCCGAGCCACCGGCACCTAGATGCGGGCTTTCATCGTGGTCCATTCTTTTCCCCATCACGCCATCATGCCGCAGGCGGGCGGGCTGCCCGCCACGAGCTTCTATGCAGCGGCCGGGTGAGCCGTGCGACAAGCACGGCAGCAGTCAAAACGGCCCAAACGTCGTGCAGGGTCAAGGGGACGCCGCTGGCAGGGCCGTCGTCGTCGCTGATCACCATGCGCCTGAGAGTACTCCCGATTTCCTCAGGCCGAGGCCACCGTCCCGCGCCGCCGCGTGAGCCGCAGCGCGACCGACGGCCTTGTCCGCCGTCAGGCCGGGCGGGACAATGTCCCTGTGCAGAACATGCAGCCGTCCCCTGAAACTTTGGCGAAGGTGGCTGGGTCGGCAGTTGGCGCGGGCCACCCGCTTCCTGTCAGCGACCATGTACTGGTTCCCCTCGGCGTCCCGCTGTCGAACATGACGACCGCCGGGCTGTGGCGACTGGAGGGCACGGCGGGCGAGGGAGAGGACCGACACGCCTTCTCATCAGTCCTCAAGGTGATCCACACTCCGCTGCGCTGGGCGGGGATTGAGCAGATCCCTGAAGAGCTGCGGGGGTTCGTCGTCGAACACTATCCCTGGCGCACCGAGGCCGAGGTCTATGCCGGCCGCCTGGGACACTACCTACCCGACGGACTGCGGCTGCCCAGGGTGCACCAGATCGAGGAGATTGACGAGGAGAGCACGGCCATCTGGATGGAGGACGTTCGGCAAGACCCGCACGCTGAGTGGGACCCCGACCGTTTCGCCCGGACGGCATACCTGCTCGGCCGTCTCGCCGGCGCAGCGGAGGCACCCCGCGGGAACTATCGCGACCTCGCCGATTACGTCCTAGGGCCGGGCGAACACATCTTCATTCCGCGGCTTCGTTCAGGGACATTCCGTTCCCACCCCGCTTTCGAAGGCCGTGTGGATGACCGCCTCGAGGAGGACTTGATCGCGTTGACCGGGCAGCTTCCCGCCCTCCTGTCGGAACTGTCGGCCCTCCCCCGCACCCGCGCACACGGCGACGCCTGCCCCCAGAACCTCCTGCAGTGCCGCGACGGCGTCGTGGCCATCGACTGGGGCAGCTTCGGCACCGCCCCGGCCGGCTTCGACCTCGGCCAACTGCTGACCGGACTCGTCAATGAAGGGCTGCTTCCCGGATCGGCTTTGGCTGAGCTCGCACCCCGTTCGCTCGATGCCTATCTGTGGGGGCTGCACGACGAAGGGGCGCCGCTCCCGCGGGAACTGGTGCGGAGGGGATTCGCCATCTCCACCGCGATCGTCAGCGGGCTCTCGGCGCTGTTCCCCCCTGAGCTGGACGGGCCGGACTCCGAGCACCTGCACCGACTGATCGCGGCGCGGGCCGATATGGCACGTTTCCTCATCGCGGAGCTGGCCGCCTCCTCGGTGTCCTGATCGAGGACGCTGAACCTACCTCCTGGCTGAAAGGGGAACCCTATGGCGACCTTCGTGCTCCTCCACGGCGGCGGCTCCACTGCGTGGGACTGGCATCTGGTTGCTCCCCTTCTTGAGAGCGCGGGCCACGACGCCGTTTCCGTGGATCTGCCGATCGAGGACGCCGATGCTGGGCTCGAGCAGTATCTCGACGTCATCGCCGCCGCCGTGCCGGCCGCGCGGCACGTCATCGTCGTCGGGCATTCCCTCGGTGGCTTCATCGCTCCTTTGGCCTGTGAACATCTCGACGCCGGAGGCCTCGCGTATCTCGCCGGAATGATCCCGCTTCCCGGTGAGAGCTTCGCCGACTGGTGGGCGAATACGGGGCACGACCTGGAGAGCATTGATGACGACCCCGAGGTTCTCTACTTCAACGGCGTCCCTGAACCTCTTGCCCGCGAAGCACGGGCGCGTGAGCGGGATCAGCAGGGCGGCTGGATGTCGGGGCCGTGGCCGGCGGACCGGCACCCCGCGGTGCCCACTCTGGCCATCCTGTGCCGGGAGGACAACCTCTTCCCGGCCTCTTTCATGAGGCGCCAGGTGCGCGAGCGGCTGGGGATCGAGCCGGTTGAGATCGACGGCGGCCACTATGCCGCCCTGAGCCATCCGGATGCAGTCGCCGCCGCATTGGTTGACTTCGCTGTGCGGTTGGCTGGCAGACCGTAATGCTGTCCCCTGTCCCCTGTCCCCTGTCCCCTGTCCCCTGTCCCCTGAGCCCGACCGGCATACCCGATTGCGACAAACGCACCCGATAAATCGGGCGCCGCCGTCGTTTTCGGGCACCCGGGACGCAATCGGATGCTGACCCCGCCCCGTGCGGTCCCCCGGCCGCTCCACCCGGCAGCGGCCCTCCCGCACCGGGAATCCCGAGCCCTAATTACGCCCCTAATGGCCCACTGCCCCACAACACATCGAGTCGTCCTTCGCAATGTGACGAAGCCAATACGCGCCCGAGGCGGAGAAAACGGCGCCCATCCGGACAATGGAACCTGTGGTGGGGACCGTATCTTGAGGAACGCCGAATGCAGTGGCTGAATAATAACCGTGACCTTCTTCCGTCCGCCGGCGCGCTCGCGGGCGTGCTGATCTTTTGGACCGCCGGAGCGTTCGGCGGCCTGAGGGTGCTGAACGGATTCCGCTCCCCGTTGGCGGAACTGATCGGGCTCTACCTGATGTTCTTACTATTGATCGCTTCGGTCGCCGTTGCGTTCTGGGCCGTCCGCGAACTGCCAAGGCGGCTTGCCCACCGGCGCCACACCGACCGCTGGTCGCTGCGCCAGTAACCTACGCCCTCCACCCGAGCAAGCCTCGGCTGCGGACGGTAGGGCCCGCTCACGACCGGCCCTGCTGACGGCGAGAAGTTCGTCTTCGCCCACACCCTTGCGCAGCTGCACGCCGTTTTCTCGTCGAAACCGTGGCGGATTCCGTTGTGACTTTCTGCAGACATAGCAACCTCCACTTCAAGGGAACGGGATGCTGACTCCCGCAAGCCGTCCCACCCGTCCGAGAATGCCCCTCTCCGAAGCTTCCTGAGGAACCCCTTCCAGCGACCTGGAAGGGGTTCCTTGTGTTCTGCCGGGAGATTGCACTCACGACAGCTATCCCGATGAAAACTTCTGTCTCATTCGAAACATCAGTGCCATTGGTCACATTTCCCGGTAGGGTCAGAATCTGAATGGGGGTGAGCCCGGAGCAAGCCGGAGGTTCCCGCCGCGGAAGGAACCAACGAGCCGCCCGCCCCCGGTTGCCCCCGTCCTTGACCCCGCGGATTGCCGAACCCACGCCAGAGCCCTCCCAACGCCCCGGTCGCCCGGGTGTTCGGCGTCTTCATACCTTCAAACCTTCGCGATAGGCACAACATGAAGCACCCGCAGAAGTCGCTGATCGCAATGGCCGCCGCCGCGCTCTTGCTGCTGGTGGGGCTCGGCCCGGCCTACGCCGGAGGTGGGCCTACGTATCTCCGCCAGGACTATGCGGCAAGCTCGTCCACCTCGATCCGTGCAGTATGGAACCCGGTTCCCGGCTACAGCGGGGTGTACAAGCACTACCTCGACGGCAGATTCGTCGCGGGCGCTTCGGACCCCACGACCGGGGAGACGTTCTCGGGCCTGGCCTCCGGGTCGATCCACACGGTGCAGGTCAGCGCCGTGATCAGCGGCGTGGAATACAAGTCGGCCGTCGTCACCATGAAAGCAACCAGGACTCCGCCGATCACGCCGGCTCCGCCAACGAACCTGCGTCCGGTAGCTTCGGGGACCACCCAAACCGCGATCCGCGTCGAATGGGATGCACCCGCGGGTTACACCGGAGGTTACAAGCACTATGTCAATGGCGTCCACGTCGCTGGACAGGACGACGCCACGAAGGGCGAAACTCTCACGGGCCTCGCTCCGAACACGAGCTACAACATCCAGGTATCGGCAACGATCGGAGGGATCCAGAAGAAGTCGGCCGTCCTCACGGCAAAGACCAACGCCGTGCCCCCGGCACCATCTGCCTGGAAGCTGTCCTGGGCGGACGAGTTCAACGGTGCTGCCGTCGACACCACGAGATGGAACGTCCTCGACAACTCCACCTATGGCGACGGTAACGACGAGCTTGCCTGCCTTCAGAACGAAAACGTCAGCGTGTCCAACGGCAAGCTGACCATCACCGCGCAGAAACTCCCGGCTCCGGTTCTCTGCAACAGTAACGACGGCCGCTTCCCCGGCGGGCGGCTGTACACCTCGGGCCACCTGAACACGCTCGGGAAGTTTGAAACGACCCACGGCCGGCTCGAGATGAGCGCGAAGCTCCCAGTTCAGCAGGGAACCTCGAAGGGGCTCTGGCCCGCCTTCTGGATGCGCCCGGTTGACCGCGGTGTCGGTGAGATCGACATTATGGAAGCCCTCGGTTCCTCCAGGTCGGAGAGCCATGTCCGGGCGAACGAGGTCCACCAAACCATCCACTACGACTACGACTACGACCACGCTACGCCTCACGGCATGCAGGACTACGAGTACATTCTGCCGAACGGCCGGACGATGGCTGACGGGTTCCACCAGTACGCCGTTGAGTGGGAGCCCGGAGTCATCCGCTGGTACGTCGACGGCGTGAAAACCTACGAGCGGAACCGGACGACCACCTCGTGGATGGATGAGAGTTTCAGCCGGAACTTCTTCCTTCGGCTCAACCTGGCGATCGGCGGTAGCTGGCCCGGTTCACCGGATGCAGACACCCAATTTCCGGCACTCATGGAGGTCGATTACGTCCGGGCCTACAAGCGCTAGAAGCGTTTGAGTCAACCGACGCCCGGTTCATGCTCTCAAGGTGTCACTGCAGCCCGGCTGACTCAGCGTCACCGAACGTGCCGACCCGCCCTGTTGGTTCGGGGCGCCAGGTCAAGCGCCCTCCGGCCCGGCGGTCTCTTGCTCGGAAAGATCGTGTTCAGAACGACCCATCTGTCCTCGGGGACGATTCGCCACCAGGCCGATGTGATTGCAACGAGGGCAAAGGCTGCGAGCACCGCTGCGCCGAAGTAAGTGTTCCAGGGTTTGTCCTCCCAGTCACCGGGGGATCCCACAGCGATGAGGTGGAACTCGTCCTCGGGGTCCACGACGTACCATACGGGTGCGTACAGTGATTTGTCCGACAGGAAGCCCGCGTCGTCCAGCACCTCCTTCCGCCCGTCAACCAGCACGTAGTATCGGGTGCCGCCCCGCCGCCGCGGATCCTTGTCGACGATGATGCTCCACTGGTGCTCCTGGGTTCTGACAGCTTCGCCGGCCCGGTCGAATTCGGCCTCCATCTGGACGCTGAAAACCACTCCGCTCAGAGCGATGAACAGGGTGACCAGGACCGCTGCAGTCCGGCGCGGGCGAACCGGCCAGCCTCCAATACGGTGGGCAAGTTTCCGCCGCTTCTCCCTGCTCGCTCGCCGACCCCCGGACCCCATCCGGACATCCTAACGGTGCTGGTGTGCCGGCCGGCGGTCGCCGCGGCTCCGGGTTCCGCCGCCGGCCCTTCGGCCCGCCGCACAGGTGGTCGTGGTGTCTGTGTGGCCCATTGGTAGCCGCTGTCTAGGCCGGCATTGGTGGTGGCGGGACGCCGGGAAGCAGATTAGGAGCGCTCGGCCCTGGCGGCCCTCGTCCTTATCGTTCCCGTTGGGAATCTACTTCCCGTCCGGGTCGAGGCTGCGGGCGTTCTTCCGCGCCTCCCATTCAGCGTCGTATGCTTCAATCCACTGCTCATACGTCATCGGAGCGGCACCCTCGGGCAGCTCCTCGACGTACCGCTCATACCGGTAGTTGCTGTGTTTGTCCGGGTGCCGCATGAGGCCGATCAAGACGCCGAATACAGCCCCGTTCAGCAGGCGCATCCAGACCGAGTCGCGTTTCATCTTCTCCCCCATCATCGTTATGAGGTGCATCCTACGCGATTGGAACAGCGTGGACTGGGGCCAGGCATCGGACACCGCCAAGAGTCAAAGGCACCACCGTGACACCCCTCAGCTCTGGGAGGCCCCGTAGTCGGGTAGCTGCTGAAGGGACCAGGCGTTACCGTCCGGGTCGGAGAAGTACACGAAACTGCCCCATGGTTGGAGGTCGACTTCGCTTGCCCCAACACCGTTTTCGAGGAGCATTGAACGAGCCCCGGCCGCGTCCGGCACGACGATCTGGACGCCTTTCTGCGAGCCAGGGGCCATCTCCGTGATTCCCTCCCCCAGAACAATGGAGCAGGCAGAGCCGGGCGGGGTCAATTGTACGAAGCGGACGCCTTCGCCCACACGGTGGTCGTGATCCAGCACGAAGCCCACCCTGTCGCGGTAGAAGCCGATCGCCCGGTCCACGTCGGAGACCGGGATGGCAATGAGTTCGATTTTCCAATCCATGAGCTTCCTCCTGTGGGTCCTTATGACTTCAGGGTAGGCTCGATTGCGGACGGAACCGGTCCTCGTTCTTTCCACCCAGGGCGGCGGATCCGCGGAATTGTCGGTATCTGGGACGGACCGTCGATGGCCGGGCTGGCTGCCCAGTTTGGGTGGTCCGAGGTGAAGGTAGTGCACCTGCGCAGGCTCCGTCGGAACTACTGCGCCGGCCAGCTCACTTGATTCCATCTTTGAGTCGGGGGCGTCACGGTCGCCGATTCGGACCTCGATGCAACGTTTCCCTGGCCAGAGAACGTTTTGTGGAGCCCCCTGCCGGATTCGAACCGGCGACCCCCTGTTTACAAGTCGGCAATTCCCGGCCGTTCCCTGCGAGGCCCAACCTGCCCCAGTGACTAGGCGGAACGTGTCTGTTGATAGAACGACGTTACCTGGGGATCCCTCCTCGTTCCCCAAGCATCCCGGGAAAACGTCACAATAAACGTCACCTGCCATTGCACAAGCTGCCATGTAGCACTGTTTTGAAGGAAGGTCTTCACGCACCTCGGAAAGGCACTCAATCTCCTCATCCCAACCCTCGGAAGAGGTCTCCGTCAGCTAGAACGCCTCCAAGAAACGTGCGGAGCGTATCGTTCATCATCGTTCATTGTGCTTATGGCATCCGAGCGCGGCATCCCTTGGAAGAAGGTGACGTTCGCGTACCAAAGCTCGTGGTAGAAGTGCTTGTAGATGAATTGGACGAAGTCCTCCGGCGACATCGGAGCCTCGCAGGCAATGCGGCAGCTTGAAACATTGATCGTCAGATGCGCAGCGGGATGCCCCGGCCCGGCCGCCTCTGGGTCGAAATCGAACCGGATCGCGCTCTGCATTCTGACATCATCAGGGGACTCTTGGGCATGAAGGTCGAGGACATCAGCGACGGGATCAGTCTGTAGCAGATCTTGATCTACGGAGTACGGGCAGGGTATGTACGCAAGCCGGTGTGCGACCACTGTTCCGCCCACTACTCGATAGCGAATTTGCAGCAGTGCGCCATCCGGCAGTAAAGCTGCATATTCACCTGCCTCTGCCCATTTGCGGTAGGTGCGGACCGTTGGGTGCTCGACGAAGTCGACGAACTTCTGCAAGGGCGTAGCAGACCGCCACGTCACGGTTTCGTTTTCCACGACGATCGTGGCGGGTAAGAGGATTAGGCCCCGGTCAAGCAAATCGTAGAGGAGATCGCTAATCTTTCGCCGGAGACCATTAGGCGTCGTCATGGGGAAACGGGAGAGTGTTGAAGAACTCATTGAGTTGCCGAGCCAGCTTCGGCGGCACCTGCTCCAAGGAGATCTCATTGCGGTCGAGTGCCTCGGCAAGCTGCTCAAGGGTTACGAGCGCCTGACTTGCGGTGGCGTCGGACTGAAGGTCCGCGTTCACCCTGCGCATCTCGTCCATCTGACTACGAGTAGGGATGGGAAATTCCAGCTTGAAGTCCGCGGCACGCACGGCAGCCACCTCTGCCGCAATCCCAGCCATCGACGCACCGTAGCCACAAATGCGGACCCAGGCCTTGCTTCGGGTAATAGCCGTGAAGATGGTGTTTCGACGGCTGACCTCGTTGAAGACACCGCCCGCAAACTGCGAATCGAGAACGTACACCATCGGTGCTTCATTTCCCTTGGCGCGAAAAATATGGGCGACTGCTACGGACCCACGAACGAATACCTCGTCTTGGCCACTATTTACGCCCACCAAGTGGCTGACGATAGCGTGCTCGTTGAGAATACGAGCGAGTCGGGCGTAGCGTTTCTTAGACGTGTAGGCGCTAGGTAACACGACCAGAATGTCATCAGGCTCGAGTTCTCCCCGTCCAAGATCATCGATGATGCTTTCCGCAATCCATTTGTCTTGGTCTGCCTCGTCCGCGAAGTCACCGCGAAGGATGACGGCGTCGTCACTCGTCAGGCGCTCGGTGAAGTAGGCTGGCGAGCTCACTGGCGATCGCTTGAGTTCGACGCGTGCGCCCCGCCTCAAGACCCCGGAATCTACCTGATACCCGATGTCAGACCACAAGGCGGGATCATCAAAGTGCTGCACCAGTCCTTCGGGCCGGTAGATGCCGAACCCAATCGCATGAGCGGTGGCTAGTGCCCAGGGGGTGTTTCGGTAGCACACCGGCAGGACGATGTCGCGTCGAGGTTCGTTATCTCTGTTTGCAATGTTGATGACAGGCTCGCCAGTCTCTGTCGCACCAAAGAGTCCAGCGAGGTCGGCCATCTCTGCTTCATCGAGTTTTTGAAGCTCATCGTAGGCCCAGACGATCCGCTTCGGATGTTTGGTGAACAGATATACGAGCCGGAAGAAGGACGGTGGGAAATCTTGAGCTTCGTCAATGAGCACGGCGTCAAATATTGGCTCGATAGTTTGGTTCTCCGCCACCGCAAGAAGTTCATCGCATATACCTTCGAAGGCGGCATCGCGTCCGTACTTGCGCTCTGCGGCACCGAAATTCATAGGAGTTACTCCTAGGGCATCCGCAAGGCGAGTATACATTCCAACACGACTGCGCGAACCCCACCCATGCATGACGGACACACGATCCGGGTCTGGGAGATCATCCATATGAGCGAACGAGAACCGTCGGATGAGGTCCTCAAACTGCTGGTAGAGCGACTGGGACCAGAACGTGACAGCGATATTCCACGACTCATTCTGTGCGTGCAGAAGCGCAGCCTTCAGCGCGAGGACGATGGTCTTGCCTGAGCCAGCGAGGCCGCGGATGCGTTGAGGCCCCTCTGGTGTCTCAATAGCCGCTCGCTTCTGCCAAAAGTCTAGGTTCGCTATGCCACGCTCGATGACCTTCATGGTCGCTCCGCGACTAGCCCCGTCCTTGACCTCTGAACGGCGCTTGGCGGGACGAATCGTCGTCACCCGCTGCAGGGCCGCCTGAAGGTTCCGATACAGATCGACATCGAGACCGGGTTGCCCATCGATGAGCGGAGAAAGGGTCTCGAGGGTGGAAAAGACCGCCTCGCTCCTGAACGGAGGCGGCCCTGGATCTGTGCCGAACATTGTGATGGTGAGTATGCTGACTGCAAATCTACGGCCTACGCGGAGGTTGTCATGCCGAGATAGGTGACTTTCGAGCGCATTGTAAATTCGATCTTGTTCATCAGCGAGTCGCCGCCAGTCACTTTCCGTGTGCGGGACATCAGCGAAACGGAAGGCAACTAGGCCATGGGATTGAGAAACGAGTAGAGCGTCAATCTCCACACGGTCGTCGGCAGTCGCCAGCACCGGGTAGCCCAGGTACATCGTGCCCTCGTCCAGTAGTTCGGTCGCCAGTGCTGCCAGCTCATTCGCTGGAGCGTGATTTTCCTGCTGACCGTGCACTACTTCGAGTGGCATGTTTCTCCCCCCCAGGCCTCCGGAAAGCCTACTTTTAATTGCGTGAACCGATAGAGTGACCGCCACCGCCATCAACTAGGTGACACCGGCCGCACCACTCGAATCATAATGCGCTTTTTCTGCCTGGGTGACTTGGTTGATCTCCCACACTGGGGGTCCCTGAAGTTCCTGCGCTGGCCCAACTCCAATTTTCTCCCTCAGATATCCCAACAACGACATCGAACCGCTCGGCACTGTGCTGGTCCGCTCCCGCTCCGAAGACGCCGGCACTCCCCTCTTCGCGCGCCACCCTGCTGCTCACCCACGAGGTTGACGCGCTGCCGCTGGCCAACTTCACCTGCGACATCGCGCCGGTGCATCGAAGGGCTTCGAGTCCGAAGTCCGCCGCTGGGCGCAGCTCATCAGCGAACGGCCCCTGGAGACCTCCGGACTCACCGTCCTGTTCATCGCCGCCGCCCACCCCGACCGGTCGCGGCACACCAGCACCGACCCCCGCCACGAGATCTACCGGCGCCTGGCCAAGGTGCTGCGCGACTACCCCGGCACCGGTGCCGACTCCCCCGCGGCGCGCATCGGCGTCGCCTCCTGGGATCAATGGTTCCCGGCACTCCACGAGATGAGCGAATCATTCTTCACCATGCAGGCGGACTTCGCCCTGGGCCCGGGCACCGGACCGGCCCGCTGGGTGTCGCGCGGTCTGCTCGGAGACTACTCCTTCACCCCGTGGCACTCCTTCGATGCGACCGCCGTCATCGACAACGCACCGCTGCTGACCGCGACCTCGCACTGGCTGCGCAAGGGCGATCACACCCACCTGATCGGCACGCCCATGTCGCGCGCCGGCGTCGACGTCCCCCACCCGGCACCGGCCCGGCCCGAGCTGGTCACCGGCCGTCCACTCGGTGTCGCCGTCGGCCGCGGCGGCGAAGCGAAGCTCCCGGCCCGGCTGCGCATCCAGGGCTGAATTCCTAGCACCCACCTGACGCTCGGCGCATAATGCTCCCATGACGGAGGGTGCCCGCGGGTCGAGCCCAAAACGCTTCCTAGCGAAGGTGGATCTCGCTGTCACTCTTGGGACCGGAGCCGTCATCCTGTATGTCCTCCTGCGCCTGCCATACGCGATCTTTTACGACCGGCTGGGAACTTCTCCCGAGGAGCTCGGCCTGGATCAGGTGCGGCTTCTCGCCGAGGCATCGGTTCTTGTCGCACTCGTAGCCGCTGTTGCCCTCGTTCCTTGTTTCTACATCCTCGTGGGGGTGATCGACTTCTTCCTTGTGTTTCCCAAGTTCACAGCATCCCGCAGGATTGTTGGCGAAAGAGTGGAAAGACTTGCGACGATGCCGGACGAGGAATTCCGATCCTTGGCGGAGGAGTCAAGACAGCCGTGGTTGTCCAACAAGTGGCATCTGAAAATCTGGGACAAGAAGATCGACTCGTGGGAAGTGATCCGCTCGCTGGAACAGAAGAGGGAAAGGACACGGGAAGAAGACCGCGAGCTGAAGGGGCGTTTAAAGCGTCGATACGTCCTCTATGACGAGGCAATTCTTGCCTACGGTTTTCGGATAAAGGGGCGCAATCTCCACATGTGGTTCCTAGGATCTGTGCTGGTCATCCTGGTCTTTGCCTTGCCGGTCGCTGCAGGGTCTCAGGCGGACAGGGTTGTGGGATGTATGCAGGTAACCAAGATTCCCGGGTTTGCCTACGGAGGACAGGCTGTCGCGTTGCTGTCCAGCGACAACCTCAGACCACAGTTCGCTGACAGGAGCC
Organism: Arthrobacter zhaoguopingii; assembly: GCF_009828605.1. NCBI lineage: Bacteria > Bacillati > Actinomycetota > Actinomycetes > Micrococcales > Micrococcaceae > Arthrobacter > Arthrobacter zhaoguopingii. Next base: position 70,748 of record NZ_WIAE01000011.1, read on the forward strand.
TGTATCTGCTCGGTCAGTCTTCCGGTACCTACATTCTTTTCGACTGCAAGAACGACCAAACCCTTAGGCTTCCGGCGTCGGACTACGCGGTCGTTCACCAAGTGGAAGGGGCGACCCCCGCATAGTCACATGCTCAAGCGGGCAGAAAGAGAACCGTGATTTGTGGCAGCAACTGGCCGACACGGCCTCACTCCGGACTAAGGAGGAGAACATCCACACCGGTCACAATAAGGCGAGCTGCGCGAGGCCGCCTGAGCAGGATCACGAAGGGCCGTCCGGATCATCGGGGCGGCCCTTTGCTCTCTCCGCACACTCATCAGTACTTGCGATGTCGAAACGGCTGCAGGTTGCACCTGACCCGCGGAACGTACTGGGAATCCCTCGAGGAGCTCCAGGCGCTTCAGACGACGGTCTGAAGGGGTCCGGATGACCACGATGGCGATCCCCGCCCTGGCGACAGTTCACCCGGACGGGACCGCTGACGCGGCCGTTGGCGGAGCCCTGCTTCCCAACGGCCGCCGCATCCCCCTCAATGCCGCGCTGCAGGTGCTCATCCGTTACGCGGAGATCTACGGCCCGTTGGAGCTGACCACGGTGTTCCCGGATGGGCGGGTGATCTTCTCGGCCGTCACAGCCCATGGGATCACCCCTACTTCCGCTGCCGGCGGGCCCGGGGGCAGCACGGCCGCCGCGCCAGCTGCCGGACACTTCGAGGATGACCCGGACGTCGACGACATGCTTAAGGTGCTCGCCGTGGTGGTCAAGTCGCTGCCCAACCCGGAGTCGGACTCACCGGTATCCCGCAGCGCCCAGCGCTACCGGGCACCCGGACTGGCCACCTTCTGGTCCACCCGCACAGCAGCGCAGGCAGGGAAGGTCCACAACCTCTTCCAGGGCGCCGGCCTGTCGGGCGGGGACACCTCCACGGCCGTGCCGCCGCTGTCCGCCGGCGCCGGGCTCGGCGACGTGCCCGAGTTCGATGTGGAAGGCGATATGCAGCGGGCGCTGCTGAAGATCCATAAGCGGTCTCCGGTGCCGGTGAAGGCACTGCTTGCCGCCGCTGGGGCCCGGACGCTGTGCGTCGTTGCCGCCATGATGCTCTTCTAGGAGCTCTTCGCCTTCGGGCGGCTCTCGTCCATTGAGCTGAAGGACTGGAGGAGCTCATCTGAAACGGATATGAGGGCCAGTACGTCCATGAGGCACCGGTAATGCTCCTCCATTTCGGTGTCCCGCCGCTTCAGGTCGGTCATCAGCCTGCCGACAATATGAGCCCGGTTCTCGCCGGTGTCGATCCCGAAGTTGTAGGGTCCGTGATCCTTGGCCCCGGCGAAGGGGTCCCAGGTGAGCCCATGCCACTTGTCGAACAGGTCGCCGGGCAGCCATGGCAGTCCCGCGAGGAGGACCTGGGGCCGAACGACTGTTTCGAGCAGATCCTTGGAGCTCGCCAGTTCCTGGATCGGCTGACGCCCGTAATCACGCCGCAGCTCTGCGAACTGGTACACCGCGTCCGAGGCACTTTGCACTGCCTCGCGAACCTTCCAGACGAACTCCCTGTCATCCAGTGCGACCCCGCCCTCATCTCGGATGCGCCTGGCGGCACTGCCAATCAATCCGCGGGCCGTACTAAATGCCTGGATCGCCCCAAGAAGATCCTTGTCGCTGCTGACCAGACCTCGTGCCTGTGCGTTCATCAGCTTCGCCACCACGACGCCCAATCTGGCGGCTTCCTGCACGGCAACCCTCTCTTCCTGGTGCCAGGTCAGCGCCCGGATGAGGACCAGGGCAAGCGGAACACCGAAACATGCCGTGACCACAGCGGAGAAGAGGTTCAGCAAGAACGGCAGTCTGACCCAGGCCCCGTCGATCTCGAGCCGCCAGCCGATGAGGACGAGCACCACTCCAAGGGGCGGCAGTCCCACGACAAGGGTCTTGAAGAGGGTGCCTGAGTTCCGCCAGACGGCGCCCATCCGATGCCAGTCCTCCCCCGCCATACGGCCCCCTCTCCGCGGCAACATTCTGCCACCCGCGCCGCCGCCCGTCACCAGTTCCGGCGCATAGGAGCGGTACACATCACCGGCAGAAAGGCGTCGACATGACGTACCGAGACCTCCCCGAATTCATCGAGCTGGGCCCCCTGACCAGCCTCGGCTTCATCAGGTTCGACCCCAAGGTGGTCTCCACCCTGGGCGGGTCGGGCACCGGCATCTTCGATGACGACTCACTCGTCGAACCAGGGACGTTCCTGGACATTATCGCGCCCGTCGTTGAACGCATCGAAAACGCCACCGGCAGGCAGATCAGACTGGAGCGCCTCCCGCATCCGTCCGTGAAGGACGACCCGATCGTCTAGGAGGCCTACCGCCTGCTCTCCACCGGCCAGACCGCCGGGGTTTTCGGGATGGAGTCCGACGGCATGATCGAGCTCGCCAGGCTGATGAAGCCCGTGCGCAGTGAGCCTTCACCTAGGTGGGTTTCTACCGGGTCTGTGTCTGGGTGCCGGAAGAAACCCACCCCGGGACTAACGGTCATCCTCTGTTTGTCTGGCCTTACCAGGGCGGCAGCCGCGTCGATGACCCCGCCGGCGAATACCTCGTGCTGTATATGGGCGACACCGCCGCCCGGGCCGTCGTCCAGAACTTCGGCAACTACCCGCGGTGGACACCCGACGCCCTGGTGCCGCCGCCCGGGGAACCAGCGAAAGCCCGGCTCGTACTAACACTACGCGGGCGATCCTGAGATTCTCGACCTTGACGATCCATTTGTCCTGACCGAATGGGGCCTGCGTCCGAGCAGCGTGGCCACGCGCGACCGTGCCGTCACTCAGGAATGGGCGGCCAACATTCACGCCCACGGCTCCTACGCTGGGGTCAGCTGGTCAGCACGGTCATCGAAAAGAAGCTCCGACTCCCGCCTCAGCCGGAGAAGCTGCCGTTGACCAGGGCTTCGGCGGCGTTGAGAACACCTTCGAAGCGGCCCTCGCGCAGGGCGGTGACCGGCGAGTCGTCCTCAAGCCAGGGATTGGCCCCGATGAACCACAGCCGGGCGGTGTCCGGGCCTTCACTGTCAACCAGGACCTGCCACACGGCGCGGGCGGTCGTAATCCGTTCCGCTTCCGCTTCGTCGAGTTCGGGTCCATCGGCGGTCTGCCACTGGGTGGAGATTCCCGGGACGGGGTTCCCTGCGATGGCGCCGACGAGGGTGGGGCCGAGCGCGTTATTCAGCTCGCCGGCGACAGTGCGAAGATCAGGTCCTTCGGTATCCACGGCTTCCTTTCGGGGGACGGTGATCCAAGCCTAGCTCTTGCCCGCTTCGGACCGGTGGGCGGCTCCAAGATCGTCCGGGCGGCGCATCCCGTGGGCGGCCGACTACACCGCCGCTCGACGGAAGTCGAACCGCTTCCAGGTTGTCGTCGTCGCCGCACTGATCGTCATCCTGATCGGCTCGACCCTGGCCGCCGGCATCGGCGCCTTCTGACGAACGAGCACACCGCCGGCGGTCGCCGCAGCCCGGGTTCCGCCGCCGGTCCTTCGGCCCGCCTGTCGGGTCGTCGCGTTGTCGTTGTGGTCCGGCGGTAGCCGCTGTCCGGGTCGGCGGTGGTGATGGCGGGAAGCGGATTGGCATATTAAGAGGACTCGGGCCTGGCGGCCCTCGTCCTGAGCGTTACCGTCATGATTCCCGTCGTGGTGTCCGTTCTGTTTCCCCCGTTGTGAAGATCGTTTTGTGTCCTTTCTGTCTGCGACCCCTTGGGCGCTGCGCGCCCTGCGGGTAGAGGGTGTGGTGGCCGGGGGCGCGCTGCGCGCCCCCGCGGTGTGGTGCCGCCAGCTGCGGCGGCCGCTCGCTTCGCGCCCTGGCCAGCCTGGCTGGCTACCTGGCACGGTTCTTCGGCCGGGATGCCGCGGCTTCGCCGCACGCATCCGCCTCGTCTTCCACTCTGACTTCGTCATGACAATCAGGGGCTGCGCCCCGGTCGTTCTCTGGTCGGCCGTGCGCGTTGGTGTCAGCGAAGTGATGCCCTGCGGGCGGCGGGGGTGTGGGGCATCCGGGTGGAGCGTGACTCCAGGCTGTCTCTTTCCGGAATGGCTTCACGGGCGGCGCTGCGCTTCCGCCGTCCTGTCTTCCGTGCCGTCTTGCGTGGCGGTTCACGCTTCGTTTCCCAGGGGGCTGCGCCCCAGGTGTGTGGGTCTCACCCGTGCGGGCTGCGTCGGCCAAGGAGCTCTCAGCGCTGCGCGCAGCTGGTGCCCGCTTCGTGTGCGGGCTGGTGTCCGACACGATTCGCGGATCGCGTCCCAAAGAGCACGGCCTGTCCGGCCCCGAGCCCAGTGCACTTTACTGTGGCCGACCATTTCGACCCGTCCCGCGTGCTGCTGCGCGGCTCGGCTTCCTTTCCGCTTTCCCTGGCCGATGGCCACCGCGCGAAGCGCTGCCTCGCAACGGAGTTTCAGCCAAGCGTGTTGCTGCCCCGCGCCCGTTTGAGTACACCACGAATACAGCCCAGAAGCGGCGGCCCGGTTCAGAGCAGCACATCGGCGATTCGGGCGATTTCCCACGGAATTTCGCCGTCGTAGATTCCCCGTATCCCCGGTTTGTGGTCGCTGGGGCGCTGAGGGCAAATCTACGCATGTTCCTGGGTATGGAACAAGTCAGTCACCGGTTCTCGCGCGCCGGAGGCGGCGACACGAACCCCAGGACTTTCGGTCAGCGCGCCGGAACGTTTGCCTCGACTCGACTCGGGCAACCTGCGCGTATGAGCAGCGTAGCGCTCCAAGCAGGACACAATGGAAACAGAACTTCAGCTCCTAGAACGGAAGAAATTTGACGCTCGCACCGACCGGACCGAACCACCTGACCCAGCAGCAATTGGAGTCCACGCTCTGGGCCGCAGCAAACGCGCTTCGCGGGCCTGTCGACCCTGGGGACTTCAAGGCGTATGTCTTCCCCGTAATGTTCTTCAAGTGGATTTCAGACAACTGGGATTACGAGCGAGCACGAGCTCTCCGCGATTTCGGGGACGATCTGACCGATGAGCTAGCTGCGACCCTGCACACCTTCACAATCCCTGAGGGCTGCCATTGGGCCGATGTCATCGGTACAGCCGAGCACACGGGCGACAAGCTAGGCAAGGTGCTCGCCCGCGTGCAAGCACTGAACCCAGATTCTCTCCCCGGCGTTTTCGGCGACGTGCAGTGGGCAAATCAGGACCGGCTGCCGCAGAGCGCACTCATGGCACTGCTCAACACCTTCAACGCCGTACGCCTAGACCCGGACTCAGTAAGTGGCGACATGCTCGGCAGCGCCTACGAATATTTGCTACGCGAGTTCGCCGAAGCCTCAGGAAAAAAGGCTGGCGAGTTTTTCACCCCTCGTCACGTAGTGCACCTGCTCGTGAAATTGCTCGAGGCAAAAGAAGGGGACGAGATCGTCGACCCAGCCTGTGGCTCGGGCGGAATGCTCGTTGAGATGGTGACCGCCGTGCGTGAGGCCGGCGGCAACCCGAACACGCTAAGTCTCCAAGGCCAGGAGATCAACTTAACAACCTCGGCGATTGCCAAGATGAACCTCTACCTACACGGGCTCGAAGACTTCAGGATTGCCCGCGGTGACACTTTCTCCGACCCGAAGTTCCGACAGGGTGACGGGCTCAAGAAATTTGACATCGTAATCGCCAATCCCCCGTTCAGCCTGCAGAACTGGGGTGCCGGTGCGTGGGCGTCTGACCCCTTCGGGCGCAGCAAGTACGGCCTCCCACCGGCCAAAAACGGCGACTTCGCTTGGATCGAGCACATGGTGGCCTCCATGAAGGAAGACACCGGACGCGTCGGCGTCGTCATGCCACACGGAATCCTCTTCCGCGGTGGCAAGGAAGCTGTCATTCGCGAAGCCCTCATTCGCGACGACCTACTTGAGGCCGTCATTGGCCTGCCGAACAACCTGTTCTACTCGACCTCGATCCCCGTCGCGATCCTGATATTTCGCAAGCGCAAAGAATCCGCACGCGCAGGCAAAGTCATGTTCCTCGACGCATCCAAGCGCTTCGTCAGCGGGAAGAATCAAAACACGATGTCCGCCGATGACATCAGGGCCGTCGATACCGCATACAAGACCGGCTCCGACATCGACGGTGAGAACGGTCTCCGTCTGCGCCTCGTGCATTGCGACGAAATCGAAGCTAATGGCTGGGACTTGAACATAGGGCGCTACCTCAAGGGCGAGGCGGCAGCAGAGGCGAACGTTGAAGAAGCCCTTATCGCTTACAAAGAGTCCCGAGAACGTCTTGCCCTCGCGGAGGAAACTCTTGTTGAGAAGCTGAAGGCGGCCGGTTATGACTTCTGATTGGCAGGAGTACCGTCTAGGCGACCTTCTTGAGCGACGCACGAAGCGGCTAGGGGCAGCGCCTGAGCCCACGGTGCTGACGTGTACAGAGAAACACGGACTGGTGGACCAAGTGGTCCATATGGGGAGACGAGTTGCTACAGAAGACGTAAGCGGCTATAAGATGGTCCAGCCCTTCGACATCGTCTACAACGTATACCTTCTTTGGTTGGGCGCAATTGGGCAGAACCTGACCGGTGCACTTGGGGTAACTTCCCCCGTCTACGAGGTATTTGCAGTTCGCCCGACAGCCTACCCACCCTTCATCGGGTTGATGTTGCGACAGCCCGCCATGATTCAGCGATACGGAACGATCGCCATAGGAACTGTTCCTCGACGACGGCGCACTCCTTGGGAAGATTTTCTGAACCTACGGGTCACCCTGCCACCATTGCCCGAGCAGCGGCGCATAGTTGACCTGCTCGGCGGCTTGGACGACACCATCGAATCAGCACGAGCGCGAGCGGACGCCGCCGAAGAGTTACTTAATGTGCACCTTGAAACTTGGCACGATGGATCAGTGGTTGAACTTGAGACTCTCGCGAAGCTTCGCTCCGGTCCCTCATGGAAAGCTTCCGACGAGTCACCTCAACCTGTACCTGGCGGAGAGCCTGTACTTGGCATTACAAATACCCCTGCAGGATGGGAGCTCGATCTCGCAGCTGAGAAGTATGTAGTTGGGCTACCAAGCTCGACAATGAGAGCTACGCCTTCCTCCTTGGTAATGATTAGGACGAACGGGAACCGCGCCCGTATTGGCAATGTCTATCGTGCCCGAGGAGAGATCGACGGTTATGCCGTGTCAGCCTTTCAGATTCTGATCGAGCCGAACGTGTCAGCCACGAGCCATCACTTGTACTGGTGCCTCAGCAGGCCTACTGTGCAACGCGCCATTTCAGAGTCCGCCAGTGGATCAACCGGTCTTGGCAACGTAGCAGTTGGCTGGCTCAAGAAATTGGAGGTGCCTGACCCCAACGCGCCGGGCATAGGACAATATCTAGACGCAGCTGAGTCCCTTTATGAAGTTGTCTACGCTTCACAGTTGCAGCTTTCTTCGCTCCGCGACCTCCGCATCGAGCTCCTCTCCGCTCTGCTGTCCGGCGCGCATACCATTCCGGATTCGTACGACGAATTGATATCCGTCTGATGGGCACCATCGCTCTGCCCACGCATGTTTTCTATAGAGTGAGCAGGACAGGATTGCAATCGGAATGGGGGCCCTGGTGGCAGGTTTCAATGAGTCGAGCACGGTGCAGGCGCCTGTGCTGGATCTGCTGGTCAGGTCCGGATGGAAGCATATCCCTGGCAGCCTACTGGATCGCCATACCGAGGACACGTTCATCGAAGCTGACCTCATATCTGCATTGGCGCGGTTGAACCCTGCGATCGCCGAGGAAGAATCCCGTGCGTCGGAGGTCCTCGGCCCGCTTCGGGCAATCACGCTCGCGGCCCGGGACGACGGTCTTGTTGCATCCAATCAGCACTTCCTCGAGTGGCTGCGCGGCCAGAAGACGCATCAATTCCAGGGCAGGGAAAGCTACGAGCCGGTACGCCTCATCGACTTCACGACGCCGAGCACCAACTCCCTTGTCGTCTCCGAGGAGGTCACGATGGGGACGCCCGGCCACCAGTGCCGATTTGACCTGGTCCTCTGGGTGAACGGCATCCCGATGGTCGTCATCGAGACCAAGACGCGCCTGCAGGTAAAGGTCACCTGGCTAAACGCCGCAAAGGAAATCCACACGGTCTACGAGCCGGGGTGGCCCGAATTTTTCGTGCCCAACGCCTTCTCGGTGGCAACCGACGGAAAGGAACTCCACTTCGGCGGCGTCGGTACAGACATCGATCACTGGGGCGTCTGGGGCCAGACGACTGAGGACATCGTCCCCGCCGGCTGGCCGCGCGTGAAACGCTCCGTCGAGCTTCTACTCTCCCCCGCCAATGTGCTGTCAGTAGTAAACGACTTCACCGCATTCGAGCTAAAGGGCCGCCACTCGAAATCCCCCACCCTCCATAAGATCGTGCCTCGCTACCCACAGGTCGAGGCAGTGGCTGCCATCCACGCCCGCGCTCTGCACCAGTCCAAACGCCAAGGCCTGATTCACCAGACGCAGGGCTCCGGAAAAACCCTCGCCATGTTGTTCGCCGCCGTCAAACTCGTCAAAGAACCACGCCTACAGAATCCCTCAATCGTCCTGATCGCTGACCGTATTCAGTTGGTCTCCCAGATGTACCAGCAGTTCAAGCGGGCCGACATGCCCGCTTTAGAAGCGCCCGCCACGGCCACCGACCTCCGCAGGATTCTCGCAGAAGACCGACGCGGGGTCATCTTCACTACCGTCCACAAGTTCCGGAACGCCGGTGTGCTCAACGAGCGGGAGAACATCGTCGTCCTTGTCGACGAGGCTCACCGGACACAGGAGGGAATGCTCGGACAACACCTGCGCCGCGCCCTGCCTAACGCCCGTTTCTTCGGTTTCACCGGAACACCGATTGCTGATGCCGACCGCAATACCTATGAGCTGTTCGGCGATCCCGAGGATCCGAACCACGCCATGAATACCTACGATTCGGACCGGTCGATCGCCGACGGCACCACTGTTCCGATGCACGTTGCGCCACGGCTCGTTGACTTTCACATTCGCCGGGAGGAACTCGATAAGGCGTTCGATGAACTGGCGCAGGAGGAAGGCCTGTCAGAGGAAGAGCAGGAGTTCGTTGCGGCGCGCGCCATTTCCACAAGAACGTTCTTCGCTAATCCGGAGCGCATCACCAAGGTCTGCACCGACATCATCGAGCACTTCTACTCGACCATCGATCCGCTCGGCATGAAGGCCCAAGTCGTCGTCTTCGACCGGGCGCTATGCGTCGCATACCAAGAAGAGCTCACCCGGCTTCTCAAGGAGCGTGCCGGCTCGACCCAGACTGTAGACCGCTCCGCCGTGGTCATGTCCGTCAACACCAAGGACGACCCAGCCTGGCAGCAGTACAAACTCACGGACGCCGCCGAGGAGGATCTGCTCGGCCGGTTCCGCAGCCTAGGCGACCCTCTTAAGTTTCTTGTTGTCACCTCCAAACTCGGCACCGGCTTCGACGCTCCAATTGAAGGTGTCATGTATCTCGACAAGCCGATGAAGCTGCACACGCTCTTCCAGACCATCACCCGGACGAACCGCAACTGGAAGAACCCGGCAACCGGCCAGGAGAAGCGCTACGGCCTCGTCGTCGACTACGTAGGCTTGGGCGACGGGTTCGCCCGGGCCATGAAGCCGGCCGACCCCGAAACCGCCCGCAAGGAACTTGACGTCGGCACACTTATCGATCTTTTCGAGTCCGAGCTAGAGACTACACTCGACCGCTTCGCCGGGATCGACAGAACCTCCAGCACCTTTGAGGCCCTGCAGGCCGCCCACGACCGCATCCCGGATGCAAAGGCGCAGGAGCGTTTTGCTGGTCAGTTCGGCGTGGTGCAAGGCATTTGGGAGGCCGTATGGCCAAACGAGCGACTCGAAGCCCACCAGGCGGATTACAAGTGGCTATCGAAGGTCTACGCCTCCGTCCTCCCGGCCGACACCACGCGCGACCTGCTCTGGCACCGCATCGGCGCAAAAACTCTTGAGCTGGTGCACGGCCACATTGGCCAGGTCTCCGTTGAAGACACGGGTGTCGACGTCGTCATCGCCGACGAGGGGACGCTCAAGCGCCTCTTGGAATCCGGTGTCATCACCGATGACGAGCCAGGTGAGTCCACCGTCCTCACTGCCAGCGATGTAATCATGAATATCGCTGCGCGCCTGAAGCGCAGGCTCGAGGGACCCAACGGTTCCCACGCTGCCTACCAGTCCCTGTCAGAGCGTCTTGAGCGCCTTCGAGAACGCCAGTTCGCAAAAGCCCAGGAATCGATCTCGTTCCTGCAGGAGATCCTTAACCTGGCGAGGGACGTTTCGGCCGCAGAGAAGGCTGAAGACGAAGCTGGTCTGGACGGCCTGAACCTGCTGCCTGACCCCCATATCGGAGCACTCACCCAGATCTTCGAGGAGTTCAAACCCGACGGCGCCCCGGTCATCCTCGAGAAGGTCGTGCGGGACATCGACGAGATCGTCAAGACAGTCCGTTGGGACGGGTGGAACAACACGAAGCGCGGCGACCGAGAGGTACGGACGGCCATCCTGAAGGTGCTACGCCACTACGGGCTTCCTTTGCAGGGCGAGCTCTTCGATCACGCCTACGCCTACGTGGCCGGGAACTACTAGAGCACGCACCCGCTTCGATGATGACCCGGGCAACGATGGGCCTCGTTTCAGCTGCCGGCGCACGAGGATCCTGTCTGCTTCGGTTCGGCTGATCCGGGTGGCGTGGGCTTTCCGGGTGCGCCAGTTGCAGCCCAGGTCATTCCAGCTGCGCTGATTGATCTTTGCGACAACTCCATCAGGCGTGGCCCAACTGGTCGCCGAGAATGACGGGTGTCCCGCCGATCGGTACGCCATGGAGTTCGGAGGTCATGGCGTCCTCTAGCACCGCCATAGCCTTCTCCTCCTCACCACGGGGGACCTGCACGATGAGCTCATCGTGCACCGGCAGGAACAGCGCGTCACGGTGCAGCCCCGCTGCAGCTTTGAGGGTGTTCCTCTTGAACAGGTCAGCGGCTGTGCCTTGAATTACCCAATTGACCGCACGATATGGGTGTTCCGGGGTCCTAGGCAGACGTCGGCCGTAGGCCGTGGTGAGCGATCGACCGTTCGACGCATCGGCTTTGATCCCGGCCATCCAGCGGGTCATGGCTGGATAGGAAGCCTTCAGGCGGCGGATGACGCCCGCTGCCTCACCCTCTGCCAGCCCGAGGTTCGCTGCCAACGCAGCTCGGCCTTGCCCATAGGCAATTGCAAGGAAGGCGGTCTTCGCGATCTTCCGACTGCTCGGATCACCTCGGGATTCTTCGCCGTATACAGCCACCCCAAGTTCGGTGTAAACGTCCCCCTTCACGCCTTCGATGAGGTCCGCGTCCTGGCTCATCGCTGCAATGACGCAGGGCTCCACCCGGTTCAGGTCACACCCTACGAGGACATGGCCGGGTTCGGCGACGAGGAGGCTCCGCAGCGACCCTTGGAGATTTTGAATAGCCGGTCGGCTGATCGACATGCGACCCGTCTGTGCGCCAATACCTCGTATCGTCGGGTAGATCCTCCCGTCGACCTGCTTCTCGGCAATCTCGTTGAGCTTGTTGGCGGTGCCGGCCGCTTCTCGGATTTGTTTGAACGCCCGCCAGTCATCGTCGGCGTCCTTCGGCACGAACGCACGCCCAAAATGCTTGTGGGAGAGCGTCGCCTTGCCTTCGCGGTCTTGCACTCGGATGCCACGGGAGGCGAGCCATTGCCTCGTGGCATGGCTGTTCGTCGTCAGATCGATACCGAAGCGCTCTACCGATTCCTGCCGCTTGGTCGACAGTTCGCGCATCTTGTCCTCAAGCATGTCCCGGTCGACTCTGTACCCTCGCGCAGCTGGCCAACGCCAGACGTCCTCTACCTCTGTCTCCATCAAGCCCAGGTCCCATTCCTCGCTGGGAGCACCGACGGCTTCCGCCCATTCGGCGACGAGGCGCGCGCACTCAACGGAATCGGTGGCCACGTATTCAAGGAGAACCGAATCATCGGGCTGCATGCCGGCGACGGCGGCCGCGACCCATGACCGATCCCGGGCAATGTCGACCGGCTGTCCGGTCTTTTGCGACCAGTGATGAGCCAGCTTGCTGAGAGCGGCGCGGGTGTCGGGCCGTAGATCCTTGAGTGAACCGCGACGACTGTCAATGATGTCCGGATCGAAGGTCTTCACCAAGGTCAGGGAGCATCGTAGATTGCGAAGCCGCGCCTGATACGCCTTGTAAAGAGCACCTGCATCATAGGTTGCGTTGTGGGCCCACAGCTGCCGGCCGCTCCGCACGGCCAGTCCTATGCATGCCATCACCAGGCTCTTGTCAGATCCGTCGATGATCACCGCGTGCCCCTCCGATGTCCCAAAGCACACCTGACGAACTGCAAACCCGGGGGCATGAAGGTCGAGCCCTGTAGTTTCTACGTCGATAGCGAGATGACCGCTTGGGTGAAGCGAGAGCCATTCGGCGAAAACTCCGGGGGTGGTGCCGTGGGCGAGGTATACGACCGTGGCTAGGCCCTCGGCGCGAGCCTGGGCGTGCGGAAGCGCATGTGTCATGTGATGTCCTTGCTTTCGGGATTTCAGGCAGCGTCGAAATCGGTGACGTCGCCGGTCTCAACTTCCGGTTTGGGTGTTTCATCGCCTCGGTGCATCGAAGCAACATGGACGACAGGCGACGAGATTGTGGTGACTGAAGCTGCAGGCTGGACCGCGTGGAGGGGTTGCACGCCTGCACCGTCCAGGACGGTGTAGACGCGGAACTTGTTGCCACGCTTGGCGTCCCGTCGAACGTCGAAGCGATAGATGGCACCGGCGTGTGGCACCGAGGTGTCGCGACGGGCAGAGATAGCTCTTCCCCAGGACTTGATCAGGCCCGCGTCACTTACGCCCAGCGTGGGCAGGAGGGAGGTTGGAAGGTCGAGCGCAGTCCGATTGGTGGCGCTGAACGCGTCATGCGCTTCTTTGGCGGTAACGTATTGATTTTCGCCGAACCGCTTAACCCAGGCCTCCATGAGAGGCGCCCATTCGTCGGCTTCGTCGTCGTTCTCTTCGACGAACTCCCGGCGCCCCTCCGAGAAAAGCTCGATGGCCCGGGTTCCGCTCACGTCGACGTAGTAAAGGGAGCTGCCCAGTACGGTCATCCACTCCTCAAAGCTGCCGTACCCCTTAGGCAGGGAGGAAAGCGAAACGGGGTGCTGCAAACCATAGGCAAGGATGGTGTGGAGGGCAGCCAGCAACTGTGGGCGGTTCTGCTTGATCCACGTCATGAGGTCGTCGTGGCGGAAGCCGGTGCGTTCGAATGCGAGGATTGAATCGCGGTTGACCATACGGATGGGGATGAATCGACGATTGCTGTCGCCGCCGACCTCAACGTTGTTCCCACAGACCGTGATGAGCATCGGCGGGATGGACACCTCTGTTGAGCTCCCCAATACGCGCCAACGGGTGGAGCCGTCCGCGGTGATGAGTTCCATCAGAACCTTAGAGTTGACCCGGTCACCGCGAGGCAGTTCATCCACGTGCAGGTGTTTTGTGCCCGCTAGTACACCGGCCACCACAGCCTTTGTAGTCTCCACGTCTGTATCCCGCGAGTACCCGACACCGGTATAGGCGGATGAGCCGTTGGCGATGTAGCGCGTCCCACCGGCAAGGAGCGACTTCCCGGTACCCCGCTCGGCAGCGTCAAGAAGCCAACCAGGGCACGGTCCGTAAAGATTTCGACTGGCGGCGGTGAGCAGATAACCCAGAGCCCGGACCTTGTCCCCTTTGGTCTCGAAGGGAAAGTCCACTAGGACTTCGTCGAAGACGAACTCTGCGGCCGACTGCACAGCAGGGAGAGTCGGGGACGCCGGGACCTTGTACGCGGCCCAGAACGCGCGTTCTCGGTGTGGGATCGCTACCAACGCGTGCTGAAGCGGGTGATGCCCGGGGGCGCTCACGGTGCTTCCGTCCGGTAAGAGAACCGGTTCCGTCGCCGCGTAGCGCACTGCCGACATCCCCTCCGGCACACGACCGCTTGGCAGGACAGCCTCGATGATCGTGGAGGGAAGACCGTGCTGGTACTTGACTTCCTTCTTCACCCGTTTGACGGGCTGTACGACAGATAAGAGCAGCGTCTCACGCTGGGTCGGGTGCCAGCGGCGAAGCTCGTGCTCGGTACCAAGGGAGATGGGTGCAACCATGCTGCCGTCCTTCGGGTGCACGAGCGCAAGAACGAACGGAATACCTCGGGCGGTGGGGTGTTTTGCCTCCTGAAGCGCCTTGCCTATCTGCATCGCCAGTACGTTCCGGTTCGTGTCCTCGACACGGACCTCAGTTAGGCGACGGACCCCCAGCGGCCAAGGCTCATGACGCACTAGGCCGTCCGCCTGCAGTTTGGCCAACATAGCTTCGTAGTCACCGCCGAAGCGAAGAACACAGAGCACGTCTGCCGGTCGCATGTGCTTCTCTGGCCAGAGGGGTGTAGCAGACGTCGAGAATGTCCAGGCAGCGCCCTCGTGGCGTGGACCGCCCACCTGAACCAAGCCGTGCCCATCGGCCATCGACAGGTTGTGGGTGCCGGACTTGTCCTTGCCGTGGTGCTTCCACCCAGCATCGACAATCATTTGAGCCAGTTCATCATCCGAAACTTGGCGGTTGTACTGCGAAAGCATCGACCGCTGGCGGCCATCAAGGAGATTCGGGCCAACGATCTCGCTTAGCTTGGTTCTGGGCATCTCGTCCATTTCGGCGAGCAGTTCTGACAACTCATTGACTTCGCGGAATGAGAGGAACGGCATGGCGTCGGGACCACCTGACACCCGCTCATAGGGTTTGCCTGTCGCGTGTACGGCACCGTAGGAAGGAGCGGCGATAATGGAGCCCTTGCCGACAAGCAGTTCCGCGTAGGTCTGGCCGCCGCGGCGGACTGCCAATGAACCGCTGACGCCCTTGAGCTCCGCCGCATATGCACTGTCAGGGGCCTCCACCCCGAAGAACCAGCGCATGCCGCCGGAGGGAGTGCGCTCTTTCCACCCGTTATCCAGCTGGGACCACGCCTCAGTGAACTGGAAGCGTTCAACGGCGGTGTCCCATTCCGTGCAGAACTCCGGATCAGCGCTCGCTTTACCCTCGAACTCGAAGGCAGTGAGGATGAACGATTTGCCGCCGCGTTCGTAAAGGGCTTTGGTCCCGGCGAAGACCGAAATACCCGTCGTTTCCCTTTTCACAACCTTGAGGAGGGCCTCCTCGGAGGACCGTATGACGGCTTCGTCGCCATCCATGAAGCCTTTGGGGTGAGCGGGCCTTTTCTCTGCGGCTAACGCATGGATCAGGAAGCCGGCTTTCGTCAGCTCTAATGCGGTCTCCTCCAGCCGCTGTGCCGGATCTATCTGTGGGTGAGTCATGTTCTCGTGTCCTTCGTGACGTTGTCGCAGCCGGGGGTTTGACGCCGACGGTGTGTGGGGCTGTAGAGCGGCAGGGCGGGGCGGTGCGTGGGGGTTGTATGGCCCGCCTAGGATGCCTGGTGGGGGTATAGGGGGTTTATTGGGGTTTCTGCCTAGGAGGTCCGGTGGAAGTTCCTTGGGGCCGGCACAAGGTTTTCTCTTGTCGATGGGCATCCGAATCAACCCCCTTCTCCCCGCTTTCCCCTAATAAGCTCTGGTGATGATCTGTGAATGGGGTTACGTGTCCCATACCGAGCCGGTTCTTCATTGATTGCCCTCCATTGATCCGTTGTTTCCGCGCGGCGACTGGTGCTCTTTTGCGCGCTTGGGATCCATGTGTGCGGCGATTCGGAAAAACCTCCCCGGCCCGAAATAATGGGTCGGTGCATGGGGACCGGGTATTACATGGGGATGCCCGGCTTCTTCTGCGGGAGTTCGCTGCATCCGGCTGGGGAGACACCTTCCGGCTGGCCTACGCTGATCCGCCCTACAACACTGGCCGGTCGGATCGCGGGCCCTTCTTGGACCACCGCTCCGACACGGAGTGGGCCGCCTTGATCAGTGATGTGGCCAGCGGGGTCTTGCCCTTGCTGACCGCTGACGGGAGCTTCTGGTTGCACGTCAACGACAGACAACTGGGCGCGGCGCAGGCAGCCTGTGATTCGGTGTTTGGTAGGGACCGCTTCGTTGGGACAATCACTTGGGAGCGCACCCGCCGGCCTAGCTTTATCCGGGGGCGGCATCTCGCCAGTACGACGGACTTCCTCCTGATTTATGCCAGGGACCGAAGGAAGTTGCGACCATTCACTGACGGCCTGACCGAGGTGGGGAAGCGCGTGCCGGTGACCCATCGCGGCAACACTCCGACCAGGCTGGAGTTTCCGGCCGGATCCGTTCGTTTCAACTGTCCGGATGGCATCTATCCTGCCGGCGACCACTCCTCGCCCGGCATAACGGCCGAGCTACTCGAGGACGTTGCCGTGATCGGCGGCATGAATGCTTCGCCGCTTCGCCTGCTCCTGCCCAGCCGGTACAGCCGGGCGTCGGTTCAGAGGATGGTCGAGGATGGGGCGCAGTTTCTTATTCCGAAACCGCCGTTCCGTCCGTCCTACCTCGCAGCCGGCGGGCGCGCAAAGGTTGTCTCCAACGTCTGGTCATGGCGGTTGGACGACCGCATCCCCACAAACGAAGACGCACATAAGGATCAACTGCGATCCGGCATCAGCCCGTTCCCGTATGCCAAACCGGTAGGTCTTCTCCGAAGAATCTTGGAAGTCGCAACGGAACCTGGGGACAGCGTCTTGGATCCTTTTGGCGGCTCGGGGACCACCGCCGAGGCTGCTCGACTGGCGGGGCGCGCATTCGTCCTCATCGAACAGCAGTCCGAGCTCATCGAACACTATGTTCGACCGCGCTTGGCCCGGGCTGGCAGCGTAACCGGGCCCTCGCCCGAAGGCTGAAGAAACTTCCGCTTCGTGAGTGAACTGGGTACTAAAAGACCGGATCGCGGCATCGAAACAAGAATGTCGGTGGTGCCTCATAGGGTCGGCGGTATGAGCATGGATCCCTTGAGCCGACTTGGTCCCCTGGAACGAGCGTTCAGGACTAAAGACAAGCAGTTGTTCCTCGAGACCATCGAAAGCCGGTGCACGAGAGATCGGCAGACTGGCTGTTGGCTGTGGAACGGTGCCCGCCGCTCAGAAGGCTACCCCTACATAGGGCGAAGCAGGTCGCAGCGTCTCGCTCATCGCGCCGTTTGGCTCGCCAAAATGGACTTCGTGTACGACAACAGTGAGGTTTCTGCGATCCACCACATGTGCGGCGTCAGAATATGCGTCAACCCGGAGCACCTAAGCCCGGCTACCGCTGCGGAGAACACCGCCGAGATGTCGGCTCGGAACGCGTTGCTCCAACGGATCGCTGTTCTGACGGAGGCGCTGAGGGTTGCTGACCCGGAGAATACCCTCCTCCGGCATGTGTGGTGGGGCGAGGCTGACGGCCCCCGGGAGATGCAGTTCCCGGCGGGCGGGACCTACGAGTCCAAGCGGCGGCGCGCGCGACGGATCATCGGCAGATCGACCCATCGGCTAAGGATTCAGGCGAATCAGGACCGGCGCTTCCAGCAAGTCCTTGACGTCGAAAAAGCGTATGCGCGTGGGGTCCCATTGAAGGAGGCGCTCAAGCAAGTGGGGATTGGCAGATCTGCGTACTACGACTGGCGCGCACAGCTAAGGAAGAAATTGGACGAGGGTGGCCGGGGAACCGGCTGATTCTGCACGCGAAGGCACCGGCCCGCATGGTGGTGAAAGCCGATGGACCCACCGACTCGACTCCGCTCTTCCAAGACGACATGCGAAAGGGCTTAGGCCATGACACCCTTGACACCTGAGCAGAGAGGGGCCCGCAGGGCCGAACTTCTCTGGGAGCTTGGGGAGATTCACGCTGCGTGGATCGAAAGGCACAAGGACAATGTCGACTTCCAACCCGAGCGTGACTCCAATCCGCATGACGGCCAGACCAGCGACTACAACCTCCACGCGTTGGACCGGAGCGCGACCGCCGAGCAGGAAGCAGATTTCGCGCGGGCGACCCGGCATATCCTCGACGAGCTCAAAGCACTGCGGGAGTCGTGAGGAACAGGCTCACCGATGACCAGCCGCCACACTCGGTCCGTAAGAACGGCGAAGCACCTGCCGAGGTGCTCGACATCAATGGCATCAAAACCCCTTCACCACCCACGACGCACCGGCAGTGGGCCCCAGGTGACTGTGGACTGACCCTCTTAAGGCGGGCCTGGCCGGCTACATCAGCGGCGTCGTCATGGCCATCGAGGATGCCGACGAGGCGAGGGCCGCCCTGCAGCTGTTCAAGCTCGAGCCGACCCCGGAGCGTATGTCCCGGATCACCGCCACTGCGTTCATCGCGGGCGGTGAATCGGTGGCCCCGAACTGGGCCTCGATGAGGGCCCTGCGATCCACGCGATGATAAGGAGGTCCTCCGCGGCACCATCGGGATCTACTCCGACCTCGCCGGCCGGGCCATTCCGATCGAGATCGTGCAGCTGGAGTCGTTCCTGAAGCTGGCCTCGACCTCCCCGGAGGACATCCGCCGGCGGGAGGAAGCCGAGCAGGCCAAGCTGGCCCTGACCGGCGTCTAACCCCGCCAATCGGGCCTCCTGGCCGTCCCGGGAGGCCCTCCGGCGGAGGTGGCCAGGTTTTCGGAGCGCGAGGGCTAATGGCACCACAGTGCGGGCCACCCTCGGCAATCTCTAGCGGGCCTCCCTGCCGGGGTGCAATCTGGTCATAGGCGAACTGACCTGCTTGCACCAGAGATGGGAGCGCCGATGCGCGAGGGAAAAGGTCATTGGATCCGCGATCGGTGGAACGAACTAAGTCCGGTGGCGCAGGACTTCACGTTTGCCCTGATGGGCATCGGTTCTGTCTGCATCTGGGTTGGATGGCGGGCAGACAGGACAGGCGCGTGGAAGGACTATCCCTTTACGGTCAACGTCATCTCGGCCATCGCGACCGCCTGCTTCGGAATACCGGTGGCCTTGCTCATCCTGCGTTATTTGCTCACGGTTCAGGAGGAGCGCTCTGCGAGACTGCGGGCGATACGAGAAGCCCAGGAATCGTCCGAGCGCTTAGCAAACTTTGCGTCTTACCTGATCGGAAATCTGGATTACTTTGATGAGGATGTGAGTTTTCTAGAGGATGAGCGCGATCGAATTCGGCGGCTGCTGAAGTACTTTCCGACCGAGCTGCAAGACTGGTCGCACCTGCCGGTAGCGCGGATGACGTACCAACGGGAGCTGGCAGCAGCACTAAACTCGGGCGAAGTAGGACATCTAGAGGACAGACGCCGCGAGTTGGTGCAATATGCTGCCGATGCAGTCGAGGATGAATGGCGGTATTTCCAGCGGCATGTTCAGCCACTTTTGCAGGCGTCATCCCTTCCCCGCCTGCCCGTGCACCTAGTACGGGGACTAGACGACTCAGTGTCGAGGGCGAGGGTCGCCTTGTGGGCCCAGAGCCATAGGGACTTGGACGACGGCATCCCGTTAAAAGCCCATAGGAATTTGTACACAACACCGGATCGCACCCTTCTGGGAGAAGGGGGCAACCACCGCATAGGATTCCGGCCGGACGCCGATGTACTTCTGGCGATGGGTGCGCCTGATACCGCAACAGACGCGGCCTCGCACGTCGCCCATCTGCGGGAGATCCTCGAGCAATTCGATGAGTGGATCCACCGAATGTACGTTACGCGCAACATTGTCACGAGTTGCAGGGCGGTCGCGGCATGGTGCGACGAGCACCTTCAGCCCTGACGACAGCACACCGAAACCGGGTTGCATCCGGGTGGGTGCCGGCCCTGTAGAGCTTTTCGGCCGGGGCCGCACACATAGTTTCCGTGCTAGATCTCATCCTCACCACCGACACCGAATGCCAGGGTATTCTCAGTCGCCACGCCGACGGACTGATGGGTGAAACGGATTCCCGAGAACTTGTTGCTAAAGACCTTCACTGCTCCGATGTCGCCACCTTTCGTCGCCCGCGAAAAGGGCATGCCCAGGGTCCGGCTCCTCCAAGACCTGATCGCCGAGATGTAGGACCTCGCGGTGAGGGAAGGTCGCCTGCTCGGGCGTGGACCGACCGGCTTACGGGCAGCCTAAGAACGAGCCAGAACACTGCGGTAACCTCTCCGGAAACATCTCCATTGCGCCCGACATGACGACTAGATTCCGGCCAAGCGCCAGTCCTCCGTTTTGGATGCCCCGACGCCGCGTCGATATGCTGTGACATGCGACTGCCCAATTTTCAATCAGAGTTTGCGCCACACGAAGTTCCGGACCTGACCCAAGCGCGCGTCAGCAACACGGAACTCGACGCCGAGGTCGCGAAGGTGCCCGAGGACGAGCGCATCGAGATCTCGCAGCAGAACCTCATTCGGAAGGTCGTAAAGGACTTTTACTTCGCGAAGTATTTCTTCCTGAGGACAAACACCGTGGACTACGAGGGAGACGGCCAGCTCCAGAGGACTTTCGTCTATCTGTCGCACCAGATGCTCAAGCAGGCCGTCATTTCGGTCGCGACGACGATCGACCTGACTTCCGGGAGACCGGTGGACGGGAAGAAGCGGCCGGGCAGGACCGCGTCCATGCCTCACCTGCTCGAGAGGATAAAGAAGACGCTGGAAGACCTCGACGCGGACGCCAGCGCCGAGCTCGAGCTCGTCGAGCACATCAGAAAATCTGTGGACCCCAAGGATCATCTGACTCTGAAGTACGTACAGTACATGCGCAACAAGTGGGCGGGTCACGCGTCCATGGATCGCAGATTCGACACGTGGATGCAGGCCAATGACAGTCTAAGCATCGCGGCCGTCGAGGCGGCGCTCGTGCGCGTCGTGAACGCCTACGAGGATTTCTCGGACCTGGTGGAGATGAGCGATTCCCTCACGGAGAAGACCAAGAAACCGGAGCAGACGCCGACGATCGATGCGGATGGACACAGCAGCTGGAAGATGACGGTGGACTGGTCGAACATTCGCACCTTCGCGCCACTCCTGAGGGAGAGCAGTCAGAAGGAAGTCGATCTCTTCTTCGAGACGCTCTCTGCCTCGGTGAACTAGTACATCCGCCGACGCCGGGCTACCCCTGTCCGGTTCAGTCTTCGTCGGCTGCGGGTCCTGCAGGGAAGTCGGAGATCGTGGCGAGAAACGCGTCGGACACGACGTGCGGGTTGTCGTCATTGCCGATTAGCTCGATGAGGATCGCGTCGTCGCTGCATTCGAGCACCCTGTACTCAGCCCCGGCTTTGAACTCGAGGCCCTGGTCATCCGTGCCGTCGGCCCGGACAACGAAGACCTCGTCCTTTACCTCGCACGGTGCCTTGCGTCTCTTGATCGCGTTCTTTAGCGCGCCGATTCCTCGCTTGCCGCCGGCCTCTGTCGTCCTGCCGATGACGTAACCGGCGCTCAATGTCGTGGCCAGGAGCCCAACCGGCCCGCCTACCCTTTTCGCAATAGTAGTCATCAATTGATAGTTCCCGAGATTGCCCACTGTCACCCTTCATCGTTGTACACGTCAGGCGATTCTAACGGCGTGCATACACTTGGTTCCGGCGGTCAACACCAGAGGACGGGACCGCGATCCGTCTCATCAGCAGAAGAAGGCAACATGGCACCGAAGTTGGGCCCTGAGGCGATGCTCGCCGAATGGCTCCTCGTCGAGACAGTCGCCGACGTCCGACGGCGGAGCGAGGATCCGGGCGCGCGGAGCCGATACGAATTGCTCGGGACCGCGCCGCTCCTTCGCAAGCTCCTCATCGACGGCCGTCCCCTCCTCAACACTGTTCGGGCCGCTCGCCCGGAGGTGCGGACGGAGTTCCGCATCAGGCAGTGGAGCGCTCCGGAGGACGGTCAGCACGGAGAAGATCCGCCGTACTTTCTCCGGCTTGGCGGTCGCGAGCTGGTCGGCGCGCCCGAGGATCCAGCGCTGCCCAAGCTGAAGCACTTCATCGGCGCGAGGGTGGGCATGATTCGAGGACGACCGCTGACCGTCCTCGAGGTGGTGAAGTACTACGCCAATGTCGAAGGAGGCGTCCATTTCGGCATGCCTGAGGAAGATGCCCAGCACGCCCTGAGCCAGATGGCACCCATGCTCCTGGGGCGCTCGAGCGGCCACATCGAGATCCTCGCCCACCTTGGAGCGATCGTCGTAGACGCGCTGACGCCGCTGTGCGAGTCGATTCTCGCCTCGCCGCTGATCGACACGCGCATGCACCAGCTCAACGACCGCGGCTTTTTCGACGGCCACTGGACCGCGGACCACTACGCGAAGGCCGGTCAAAGGCGATAGCCGATATTGGCTCAGCCTGACTCGGCGGTCAGCGGCGGCGGCGCCCCATGGTGGGCAGGCCCCCGGAGACGGTTGGGCTAAACCTGCCGGTCGTCAGCTCGGCCGGCACCGGAACGTAGGTGGTTGGCTTCTGAGGCTCGTGCGAGGACTGCCCGACCTTGAGCTTGACCACCTCGCGCACCTCGCTGATGGCGGCCAGCGCGGCCCGTGCGATCGAGGGCGGAAGGATCGGGGCGAATCCTTTGCTTAGCCTGTCGGCTTCGGCCAGCAAGTCAGTTCTGAGCGCGGAGAAGTCTTGCCCGTCGGATTCGAGAAGCCGGTCGCGGTAATCACGGGCCCGGAGGCGCAACTGGTGGATCCTCCGGGCGAAGTTCATCCCTTCGGGGGTGTCTCCGAAGTTGGCCCGCTCGGACTTATTGAGGATGCCGCGGCGGCGCTTGTTGACGCCCCGTTCGGGCAGCTTCGTGCGGAAGTCCGTGGTGTCGAAGTTGAACTTGACCGTGTTGCCGCCCTTCTTCCGGGCGGCGGCCCTGGCGGCTTCACGGTCTGCCTGTTCCCGCGCGGCCTGCCGGGCCCGCAGGGTGGCCGGGTCGGGGGCAGGAGGTGCGGTCCTGAGCGCCGCGGCCATCCTGTGGACCGCCTGGGCATGATTCGGTTGGTTGTTCTCCACGGCTCCCCCATCGCTTCTGAGCGTAATTATTGCCCACGATTCAGGCAGGAGCCGCGGAGACACCCTTGTTCTAGGTGAGCTCTAGCAACTCCCTGAAGAAGCTTCGAGGATCGCAATGGCCACCTTGGCGCGATACGCCGCGTCACTCAGGAAGATGGGCATGAAGTAGTACAAAACCTAAACAGCGAACAGGCAACGCGGGACGAACGACGGATCAAACCCTCTCGTTGGTCCCTGGTGGAGATGCGTGCGTAACCCAACCTCATTCCGGCTCCTAAGCCGCAGTTCACAACATCCTCGAGGACTTACGGGACAACATCAGTGAACAGGGTTCGTGGAACACCTTTGGCTCGATTCTTACGCCGATTTGAGCGCATTAGGCCGTGTTCACCAAAGTAGAGTTCATGAAACCGCCACCGGGCCGACAATCGTGTAGTCGACGACAACACGCACCCCGAAGGCCGATCCGCCATCCAGTGAGCCGTGGACGGCCGGCCCCAGCGGCTCGAGCGCCGCCGAGAGGTTTGCCTTGGCGCCGGCCCGGATCTCCTGCTCGGTGGACCGGTTGAAGGCGGTTCGGATGCCGGGGTACTTGAAGACGTCTTTGAGGACCGCCGGGGGTGCGTCCATCGGGTGGGTGACCAGGACCAGCGCGAAGACCTGGCCCGGACGTCCCCCGAGGAGTGCGGAGGCCTTCGCCATATCGTCTTTGACCATGCGGGCGTACTCGCTGACATTGGCGCGGTCCGGGGTGGCCACATCGAAGGTGTACAGGGCCTTGGCCTCCACCAATGCCAGCGGCAGGGCCGACGGGTCGAGGATCGCGATGTCGGTGCGCTTCCATCCGCGGGCGACCACCAGACCAGGCAGCTGGGTGGCCAGGCTCCAGGCAAGGCGGTCACGCAGCGGCAGCTGCACTTTCGAGGTCAGCGCCAGGTAGGCGAGCTCCCCGTCGGCGAAGGATAGTGCTGAAGCTTCCAGGGCCTGCGCCAGGTAACCGGCTGTGATGTCGATCATGGCTCCATGGTCACACGGGCAATGCGCCGCGGCCCTCAGGACACATCCACGGGTTCGGCACCGGCGAGCTCGAACGCCAGCCGGCCGGTGTCCCATTTGGCGGTGTTGGCGAACAGAAACCCGTTGGTGATCAGCACCCTCCCGTGCCCGTCGCGTCCGCGGGTGGCGGTGAGGCCGCGGCCGGAGGCTCTGCGCCAGCGCAGAGTGGTTCCCTCGGGCAAGTCCAAGTCCCCTTGAAGGGGCCACCGAACTGCTCATACGTGGCGTGCACGGCGGCCTCGCCGCTCCCGGCAATTCGTGATTTCGCGAGGACCGCAACCGCAGCTACGTCGACATCAAGGCCATCGGGCAGCACATCGGCGCGCTTTCAGGCGGAGAGCGGCGGTTCCTGATGATTGCCGCATCCATCGGCGGAGGCGGGGTTGAGGTCAGCATCTCGGAGGCGGTGCCGGGCCTTGACCACAACCTGCTGGAGCTGGTCCTGGCGGCGGTCGCACATGCCGGTGGCAGCCACGAGCAGCTCGGTCTCCGCGAAAACCCTGACGGCACATTGACGCGGACCCGGCACACCTCGCTGTTCCCCTGGCCGAAGGACAAGGCCTAGGTGGACACAGGCCGGGTAGTCTGCGTATGCGGGTTGCTAGAGTCATCGCGTGGCTACCAAAAATAAGAGCATTCAGTGGACTGTCCGGGCCGATTCTGCGACGGCGGTCGGTCATATCCTTGCCGCGGCAAAGTCCCTGAAATTCAAAGCCAGCTCGCCGGGCGACGGTCAGGTCCTCGTGGAGTCCCCGTTCTCGATGCGGTCCAACACGTTTCCCGGGAAATACAGCGGCAGTATCACCTCCGACGGAACCATGGCCGTAATCGTCTGGACTATCACAGGGCAGGGCAGCAACCTGCAGCGGAACCTGGAAAAGATGGCGGAGCAGCTTCCGGCCGGGGTGCTGGAGGACGTCGGCCCCGTTGCTGAATCCAATGCAAATTATCGGGCGAAGCACGGCATCCCGGACGATGCGGTGCTGGCTGTGGGCGTGGGCGGATATTGCGCGTTCGACGGGCAGTTCCTCACGATCCAGCACACCGGAGTCCTCGGCCGCATGACGGTGGGCAAGGGCGTCAAGCGTGTTCCGCTCGGGTCGGTCTCCGCGGTTCAAATTAAACCAGCCGGCCCGGTCGTTAGCGGATTCATCCAATTTACGGTGCCGGGCGGCAACGAACAGCGCAGCGAGTTCGGTAAGCAAACCTGGGATGCAGCCGGGGACGAGAACTCGGTCGTGTTCTACCGGGACCAGGAGCCAGCGTTCCTAACTTTCCGGGACGCGCTCGAGGCGGCCATCACCTCCAGGCAAAACCCGGCCCCTGCGACGGCCCCGGCCGCCACTTCAGTGCTGGATCAGCTCTCGCAGCTTGCAGGTCTGCGGGACTCTGGGGTGCTGACAGCCGCGGAGTTCGACGCCAAGAAAGCCGAGCTTCTCGGCCGGCTTTAGTCCTAGGGCTGGTTCAGCGCCCCGCCGCGCTCTTGCCGGAAGTAGGTCAGGTCCAGCGGCGAGGCGATCACCCCACTCCTCGCTGACGAGCAGCGGAAGTTCCTTTTCCTGGACTTCGGGCAGGAGTGCGTCCCGCTGCTCGGTGCTGTCGACTGCCTGCGCAAGCACAGGCTGGACGGGGTGGTGATGCTCAAGAGGCCTCCGCTCGGTCTTTGCACAGCGCGAGGGACGCTTTCCCGACCTTCTTCCATACGGGTCCGCGCCCCACAGCCGAACCGGGGCCGGCGCCTCCGGACCCCGCACGCGTCGAAGCCCTGACGAATGGGGGGACCGTCAGGGCTTCTGGCTTGAATCTACCGGTAGGAAGCCGGCTGCTCAAAAGATGCGGGAGGGTCCAGACTGACCTCTGCTTCGGCCGCTCAAGGCCGCAGATCCCCCCGGGCGTGCTGCGTGGTCCTCCTGCTACGATCCCATAGCGGCACTAGGCCGGAGCAGTAGCCAATGGGGAGGAACACCATGCAGAACGGGCGCCCGGACGACGAGTGGGAGCAGCTCATCCATGCCGGCCACGATGTGATGGTTGACACGGCCCGCGACGAGGGCGTCATGACCTACGCGCAGTTCAACGAAGCACTGTGCTCAGCGACCGGCCTAGATCGATTCGATTTTTCCAACCCCGGCAGCTTGAAGTACTTCAGCCGGCTGCTCGCCCACATCGTCGAGCAGGACCCGATGTGCCACCAATTCATGATCTCTTCCGTAGTGAAACTCGCACCACCGGCGGATGGTCCCGGCAGCGGGTTCTTCGTTCTGGCCAAGAGTCTCGATTATCCGGACCCTATGAGCACCAAGGAAGAAAAAGAGTCGTTCTGGCTGAAGCAGCTGGCCGCGGCACACGCCCACCACAGCCCCCGGAGGCGGCGCGCCGCCGCCCGCGCCGGGTCGTAGCCGGCACAGACTGGAACCCCGGCCAAGTTAGCGGCCGGGGTTTCTCTAGGCGGTTAGAACGTGCAGGACCTCTCTAGCTGGGCGTTGAACGCGATTCCGAGGCCCTCGTTATCCTCAACGGGCATGGTCCTCGATGGTGTGGCCGCCCCGGCTGGGGTGCGGTTCGGCGCAGAGGCCGGAGCGGCGCATCCGGCTTATCTCGGCAAGGGTCGACCCATGGGATGGAGTACACCCGCAGCACATGCAGGATGAGAGCCCGGACGGGTGGGATTCCCCAGAAAAGGAGGGTGAGGCTTTGGGCGTATGGGGTGTCGGCATCTTCGACAGCGACGAAGCACTGGACGTGCGCGATACGTTCACCGACCTGATCGGCCAGGGGCAGGACCCCGGCGACGCGTCGGCGGCCATCATCGGACAGTTCTGCTACGGGCAGCCGGATGACTATGACAACAACCGGATCATCCTGGCCCTCGCTTCCACCGAGCACAGCCTGGGAATCCCGGACGGCGACACCTTCCAGTGGGCACTTCGGATCATCGAGGCCCCCGAGGAGCTGGCGTCCTGGAGTGATGACCTGGTGGCGGCCCGGAGAAAATCCCTCCAGGCCCTGCGAAAGAAGCTCCTCGAAGACCTTCCGCCCCGGAAGCAGGTCAAGCCCCGCAAATCCAAGGACACGCCGTGGGAGGTGGGCCAGCACCTGCTCTACGTCGAGGAGACAACCGGATCCCGGTTGCTTCTGCGCGTCATCGGCCATCAGCAGGACGACGGAGGCCGGTATCCCCGGTTCACGGTGCTGGAGTGGAGTGGTGAGGAGAGCGAACTCGAGCAGGCGCACCTCCTCCATCCCGTGCGCCAGCACATCTCCATCTTTCGGCGTCGCATCTACGTGGGCGCCCTCGTCGTCGGCGGGCGGGTGAAGAAGTCCAACCTGATCGAGCTGCCGCCCCGAGCGGTAGTGGAATCCGATGATGAGTACGGGGCAAACATCATGTTGTGGCGCGACCTGGTCGACCATGTGCGAAGCATGGCACTGAAGACCCCTCCAACGCTGGTGTAACCAGTCCAGGAGCTGCACTAACGCCGCCACGCCGGCGACCACGAGGCCGTCTTCCTCCGGGGAGGCGGCCTTTGCCGTCCGCACACATGAGAGGTGGCTGATGAAAGCCGTGCAGTCCCTGTCCCCGAGCCAAGGAGGTGGCACGTTGAGCACGCCCGGCTGGTAGTTCCCAAGCGGCGGGCCGTCTTCCTCCGGGGAGGCGGCCATTGTAGTCTGCCCGCATGGGAACTAGATGATCAGCTCGCCGGGGGTGGATAGGCTCGGGTCGGTTTCACCGCTTTCACCCAGAACACCGCGAACAACGGTCTTCACAAGGGGAGTCCCTTCCATCTGGCCGCGGGTATGGAAAAGTCCACTTCGCCATCCCCGGCCTCCACGAGCACATGCGCACCCGCCGCTAGGCTGTCGGAAGCAGTACCACGCAC
Organism: Arthrobacter zhaoguopingii; assembly: GCF_009828605.1. Classification (NCBI taxonomy): domain Bacteria; kingdom Bacillati; phylum Actinomycetota; class Actinomycetes; order Micrococcales; family Micrococcaceae; genus Arthrobacter; species Arthrobacter zhaoguopingii. The sequence goes on from NZ_WIAE01000011.1 coordinate 98,660, forward strand.
GCCTTGGGGAGGCGGCCTCCGTCGTCCGCATATGGTGGCTGAAACCCCACCATCGGAGGACCCCTTGACCACCGCGGCATCCGCCACCTACACGACCGTTGACTCGCGCCGGGACGCCATCGACCTCGCCGCGCTGATGTGCCATCCCGAGCGGGATAAGCCGGTAGTGGTCATCTCCTCCACGAAGGAGGGCACCCGACTCGACCCGGCCGCCGTCGCCAAACGCCTCGGCGACAAGGCAGCGGTGTACGTCCTAGCCACGCCGGCGGTCGCCTACTCCTTCGATGAAGCGATGCCCGATGACACCTCCGTCTACAACGGCGCCGCCCGCTCCTACCCGACCGGGACCGCATGGCAGAAAAACCAGCGCGCCTCCGTGCTCCGCCTGGCCTACTCGGATTCCGAGGCCCGCGACGCTGTCGACCTCCTCGCCCAGGACGTCGACAAGATGGACCCGTACGCGCCACCCGTCACCACTTCAAGCACTCCGGCCCGCTCAAAGGAACCCGAGATTGTTGGGTGCGAGGTCTCCATGCTGCTGCCCCCGGACGGGGTGCTGGTGAAACTGGCTGACGGCATGGCACGCATCGACACCTCCCCCCTGGCACCGGGAATCGAGCCGGAGCGGCTATTCACGTCTGGTCAGAAGCTCACCGGCACCGTCCGGGACGGGCTGTTGACCATCACCTCCGGCATCCATACCGTCGCCGAGGCCGTCGCTCACGCCCGCGCCGGCATCACCCACCCGGCCCTGGTCCTGAACGAAAAGCGCATCGCCCTGTTCCCCGGCCTGGTCGTCCGCCACGCCTCCCTGACGGAGCCCGGCAGCGTCATCGCCGTCCGCATCGAGCTCTCCGGCCGCGCCGACGGCAAGGCCTGGAAGGTGTCCGCTGTTGAGAACCCGGAGCCGGAGGAGATCGTCCCGGCGCTGCCGTTCACGATCGGCGGTGAACCGTGGATTGTCTGGAGCCCGCTTGCGGCCCAGGTTCCTGTCGAGGCTGCTGTTGAGGACGGCGCTGTCCCGGCTGAGCCTGAAGAAGCGTCCCTGGTGCCAGCCGCCGTGCCCGAAGCCGAAGTGCCCCTGCCCGGTGACGAAGCCCTGCCTGCCCAAGAAGCTGCGCCGGTCCCGGCCGTCGAGGATGAGGAGCCACAGGCACCCGCACCGCGCACGGCCGGTCACACCGAGGTCGCTGCCGCCCTGGAGCTGCTCCGCTCGACCCTGTACGCCCTCGACGAGGACAACCAACGCCTTGCCGCGGACGCTGAAGCGCTGCGCCAGGAGGTGGCGGCGAACCAGAAGCCCAGTGGGCCGGTGCCGACCCCGGGCGCTGGAGGTGCCGCCCTGGAGCTCGCCCAGCGCCAGGTCGCCCTCCTGACCCGGGAACGGATCGAGATGGCCGGGGAACTCACCCGGGCCCTGAGCGAAGCCGATGACCTGGCCGCGGAGAACGCCGCGCAGGTCCACCTGATCGAACGCCTACGCGAAAGCATCCGCACCGAGCAGACCCGTGCCGCCCGTGCCCGCCAGCTCTCCCGGGAGATCACCGCGGCCGCGGCCGCCAACACCGGGCCCCTCTTCGGCGATCCCGCCGCACAGTTCCGCCACGAGATCTACCTGGAGTGGGCCAACCGCATCCCGGCCGCCTCGAAAGCCGACATGCCGCTGGCGGAGTACGGCTTCGTCGACAGGTTCCTCGCCAGTGTCGAGAAGATCCAGGGCGTGGACCGATCCAAGATCGTCGCTGTCGCCGTAGAGGTCCTCACCGGAATTGCCGAGACCATGCCCGGCCGCGACATGCACCGCCTGCGCAGCGGGCCCAAGGCCGGCACCGTGTTCGTCGAGCACGCCGAGTACGGCACCGCCTGGCGGGTGGCCCTGCAGATCGGAGCTGCATCCGCCCGGCGGCTGCATTTCTGGCGGGGCATCGACGGCAGGGTCATGTTCGCCACCGTGGGCGTCCACGACGACATGGGCATCTGAGCCAGACGGGCCCGTCGGCGGAACCTCCAAGCTTTATCCGTCGTCCTCAACGTCGCAGTGGTGCTTCCTGACCCAATCGGCCATCCGGCGGTTCCGGCCTTCAATGAACGCGAGCACATTCTCGCGGTACTCGATGTACTCCTCCCTGCTGGCTGGTGTCCCGGCGCACTTGAAGGGGTCAAGCGGCAGGAAGTACCGGACCTTATAGTCAGGGGTCACGAGGTCTTGGAAGTGGAAAAAGTCCACGAAGTTCCGAAAGTCCTCGAACAGCTCGAAGAATTCTCCGTACGCTTCGGTGATTTTGTTTAGGGGGTGCCGGGGGTCTCCTGCGTAATAACGCCGGATGCATTCCAGGGTGAGGTCCATGCGGTCAAAGACGCTGCTTTTCCGTGCCTGGTTCATGGTCTGGACCCTCCCCTGGGCCTCCCTCTGTTCCTTCGTCTGGACGGGCCAGATCATCGCGCTGCCGATCGTGTACGGCTGGTTGAGATAGCGGGACTTCTGCTCCTCGTCCAGCGAGGCGATGGCGTCGGCCAGCGCATACGGCGTCGTCCAGTCGGTGTAGGAGTTTGTGATGGCATCGCTGCCGTACACATGCCGCCCCAGAGAACCTCCATCGAACAGCAGATAGTTATTCCTGCGCTTCACCGACTCGGTGGGTGCTTTCGGTTCGAACAGGACGCCCGATGGCAGTTCCTTCGTCCACAGCAGCTCATGATCCGCCTTGAGCTGATCGCTGTCCCTGTCGGCGTCGAACCCGGATTGCCCCTGGTTGTCGGACTTGTAGTCGTATGAGGTGTCGAAGACGCACATGAGGGGAAGTGTATTCGCACGTCAGCGGGCAAGCCGACGGCGCGCGGGAGAACTCCGAGGACGCATACTTCGTGCGTGGTCAGTTCGTCCGCCTGGCGCGCTGGCGCCCGAGCAGATGTGCGCGCATTCGGCCCAGGTCGGTCTCAAGCGGCTCGGCCGCTTCTATGAAGCGGTCCACGAGATTGAGCACGCTGACCAGGGCCAGGAAGCTACGCATCTTCACGCCAGGATCTCCCCGCTCGATGCGGCGCAGGGTGGGCAGCGAGATGTCGGCCCGCTCGGCGGCCAGCTCCTGACTCAGGCCGAGGATGATGCGCCATTGCCGCAGGGACTCCCCAAGGTGCCCTCCAAGCTCCTCGCCTGTGTGTTTGCTCGTGAGCATGTGTTCCTGCTTCCGCTATAGGTACTCGCCTGTTCTGTTGGTCGATCTATAGCAACACACAAGTACCGTTATGTGGAATGTCTGGCGAACAGGTTGCGGGTGATTGTCAGGCGCCGTCAACGAGCAACTGGGTCGCCGAGATGACTATGGCGCCAGCGTCGGGGCGCTCCCCTGCCGCCTGGTGATGATGGAGCGTTCAACAGCCACGTTGTGGCCCACCAGGGGGCAGGTCGCCGGCGAATTTGATCAGCCGCGGCAGCGTTGATTCCCAGCCGAGGGCGTTCTCGCCCATTGCGAAGCTCAGTCCGTGGACCTTCTTGTTCCAGTACCCGAATTCACGGTCGCCCTCGGACGGCAGGAAAAACCCGGTCGCCTTGTGGGTAACGATTCCGTCGCGGATGCGGGCGATGCCGATCTGGCAGACGGAGGCGTGGTTAGGGTTCGCCGTCTCAAAGTCGATGGCGACGAAGTCCAGCCCGGGCACCCGGGTGGATGAATCTGTGGTCATACCGGCGGCACTGCTCCTTCAGTTGGTCCCCGTTCGGGGCACTGGAGCATATGTGTGCGGCGGCAGCGGCGCCTCTACCCGGGGCCTACCCCCGGCAGGAGATTTCAGTGCCGGAGATTTCCGGCTGCTCCGTATTGGGGTTGGTGTACGTCGGCACCAAGCCGTACATCTGGACGTTCTCGAAGGTAATTTCCGTGTAGGCGTCGAGCTCCGGTTTGCCGGGGTGTTCGATCCAGACGTCCACGGCACCCGGGACCGAGATGATCTCCGGGACGGTTATCTTGAGCGGGTCATCCCCGTCCAGGCCGAGCCAGAGTGCGCCGTCAATGTACTCCCAGTAAGCAGGAAAAACTGTCCCATCGAAGAGGCGGTAGCTTCCGTCCTCGATGAAGCGGCCGGGCTCGACCTCCCTGCTTTGGATACCAAAGATGGCCGGTTCCACCTCTCCCCCAAAGCAGCCCCAGTCGCGTTCGACCAGGTAGTCGACGAAGCGAACCTCACCTTCTATGTCTGACAGCGCGAGGCTGGATCCGTCCAGACGGTCAGGTAGGGGGTCAGTAGCGACGGGTTCCGGGTAGATCGGCGGGGCGGACCCAACCTGCGAGGGGGTGAGGACCTTGGTGGGGGCATCATCCGGTGTCGGTGCCGCTGACCCGGGGGCCTCCTTGTCCGAGGACACGGTCGGCGAAGGAGTGCTGGCGGCCTGCTGAGTCGCTGGCGCTCCGGCGCTGGTCTGGCCCGAGCATCCCGTTATCGAGAGGAGCACGGAGGCAGCCAGAAGGGCAGCGGCAGATAACTTCTTGTTCAATGTGACCCCATTTAGTGTCTGCGGTGGCAGGCGGTTCGATCCTACCGAGAGTTCGGTGCCGGTACGACCGAATACTACGGTCGCTGCACCTCGGGTTCGGCGGCGGACATGGCTTCAAGCTCGGCAATCTGCTCGGGCCGGTAAATGTCTCCATGCTCGCGCAGGTAGCGGCGGGCGACATCTCCCTGGTTTCGTGCAGGACGGCAGCCTGGGCGACCGTCGTGACGATCTCAGCTGCTTCCTCCCCGCTGAGATCCAGCACCACAGTCTCGCCGCCGAGGGTGAACTCCAAAATCAGCTGGTTCCGGTTGCCGGCCGATGGCGGGCCAAGCTCGTCGTCGGCGCCGAGTGCCGTCGCGGTGAGCGAGAAGCCTTCCCGGGTGATGGTGGCTGTGTCGATGGTCTTGCGCATGGGGTCCTCCTGGTCGGGTTCACCCCTGATGTGTGCGGACGGACACGCGGGCGTCCCCCGCGCGCCGCCGCTAACCCCCCCTAGGACGCGCGCTCAGCCTCCTGCCCCTGGTTGCGGAAGAACTTCTCCGTGACCTGGATGGCGCGAAGCAGCTCGGGATGTTCGCTGGCAAGGGCCAGGACCGACGGCAGCGGCCCATGCTCGTCTCTCCACTGGCCCGGAACCCATGGGTTGCGCCGCCTCCCGCGCGGTGCGGTGGGATCCCGTCGGGGCTTGCCGCCCAGGAGCGGTGGCGCCCACTCGAGGAGCAGCGGCCTGTCCTTCTTGGAGCCGTTGCACCCCCAGCACGCCGCGGTGATGTTGTAGAGCGCGTGGGGGCCTCCCCTGCGCAGCGGGACGATGTGGTCGAGGTGCATCTCTGACGGCTCGAATGTGCCACCACAGTAAGTGCACCGGAACCCGAGGCGCTCAAGGAGGGCGACCGCTTCATCGGTCGTGAACGGCTCAGAGCCCTCATTGTGAAGCTTGAGTGCCTTCCGCAGTGCCTCACCCAGGCGCCCGCGCATCCGGATCTCCTCAATGTTCCTCTCATTGCTTGCGGCCGCCATGCATTCGTTGCTGCAGTACTTGGCGTTCCGCCTGCCCGTGGACATGTCCTTACCGCACCTCAGGCAGAGCCGGTCCCCCAGCTCCTCAGCCCGCTGGATCGCGCGCCGCAGCCGGAGGTAGTGCATATTGCACCGTCCCGCCTTGAAGCTGCCACTGGGATCGGTGTCGGCGCTTACCTCGCAGTCGGGCTCCTCGCAGACGGGCACTTCGAAGGAACCAAAGGTGCCAAGGAGCGTCCAGTGCTTGCGGCACAGGCCGTCGATAAGCCGACTCTGCGGCCCGCAGTTTTCGCCTACCCTGCAGGAGCCCTGGGCTGCACGCTTGGCCGCGGCGCGAAACTGCTGGTCGTGCTTCGGGCACCGGCCTTTCACGAATTTGTTCGCCTCGGCTGTCGGCCGGATGTCACACCCCTCCTCGATGCAGGCCGGGGCGTCGGCGTAAAATTTGTGCGCCCGGCACATCCCGCCCCAGAGTTTCTTCTGCCGCCCGCAGTCCAATCCACCCACCGCGCAGAGCCTCGCGCTGGGCTCGTTCCGGTCGTCCTGTCCGTTGGCCTTTACCTGCGCTTTTTGATCCGTCATGCGGCCGACTCTAGGGCACTCTGAATCAGGGTCAAAACCGCCATTCTCCGCGGTTTTTGGCACATTCAAGGATGTGAAAGTCCCCCATCCAGGGCTGGATCCGACGGGCCGAACCTAGCGTGAGCATTCCCCATCCACGGCCCGTCGGCGGTGGTGCCTCCGGGGAGGGATGTCCGCCGCTCCGCACACATCACGGTGCCGCTCCAGTGCATCAAGCCGCTTTCGAAAGCGGCGGGTCAGCCAACGCTTCCCAGACACCTTCAGTCGTGCACTGGCCAACGCTCATACGAACGCTCCAGGAGAGGCCCCCTCGCTCGCAATTGGTGCTCTGGTTTCTACCCACGCACATACACGGGCGCACCGGACAGAAGCGGAAACCACTGGGGAACCGGTCGGGTGTGCGAGCCTCCGGAACCTTATCCACCATGTGTGCGGCGCTGGTGGAAACTCTCACCGGGACACGGCCTGGGGTCCAGCGGCATTCGGTGTCCGCCCATAAGCTTCAGTGGATTGCTGACTTTTTTGGGGGAATTATGCGAACAATTGGCTGGTATTACGACGCGCGCGAACCGACCATCGCCCAATACTGGGACGGGACCAAGTTCCTGCGCACCAAGCAACTGGTCGACGTTGGGCTGGAGCCCCTGTACGACATGCAGACAGGCCAGCAATTCCCCGATTATGACCGTCCGACCGGCGCCGTCCAGGTGTTCAATGAATGGAAGAGAAGCGAACTGCGTGAAGCTGCCCGGCGGCAGGCAGCTGGGGAGCCTCCGCCGAGAATCAGGCGCAAAGGGCTGGGCTGCTTCCCCATCGTGGCTCTCATCGTCATAGGGTTCACTCTCTTCGGCGCATGCAGTCCCAGTTCAGCCAGCGGCTCGGCGGCAGGGGCCGAAGCCGTTTGCCAGCAGTTCATCGAGACCCGGCTGAAGTCTCCGGCCTCCGCCGAATTCAGCTCAACTGATGTCGTGGAGCTGGGCGACACCTACAAGGTCACCGCCGTCGTTGATGCCCAAAACTCCTTTGGCGCCATGATGCGCAGCAGCTGGACCTGTCGGGTCATCTGGAACGACGCCAGCGAAAAGTACACGTTGGACCTGCTCGAGCAACGCTAGGGAGTCCAGCTCGTGCCACAACCCGTTGACTATTCCTGGGCGCCTGGTCATTGCCCCTTGGGAGCCCAGCGGCCTTTGGGCAAGCTGAAGGAATGACTACTTCACTTCAGCTTGCCCGACCTCCTGGCTCCGGGCCTCAACGTTGTTTTCGTCGGCACTGTCGCCGGGAAGATTTGTACCGGTGGAGCATTCACGACCGCCTCTCTGTCGTGCAGAACACGGATCCATCTTCATGCCGCAAGTGCCACCGCCGAATAAGCTGTCGGACCGGGCACCTACGCTTGCTGGATGATCTCGACTGCCTCGCCTATCGGCGTATTCGGGGACTGGCACGGCCACCTCGGCTGGGCGATCGCCAGCATAGAAGCGGCCGCTGACGCCGGTGTGAGGACGATGCTTCACGTGGGCGACTTTGGGCTGGATTTCCCGGGCCGCGCCCGCGGGCGGTTCGAGAAGAGGTTGAACGGGTGCCTTGTCGAGCGTGACCTGATGCTTATCGTCAGCCCGGGAAACCACGACAATCACGACACCATTGCCACGCTCCCAGTCGGGACGGACGGACTCGCTGCTTGGCGATCGAATATCCGCGTGCTTCCCCGTGGCGGGCGAACCATCGTTGAAGGTCTCGTCGTCGGCGGGCTGGGTGGCGCTTACAGCGTCGACCAGCACCGGCGAACCGAGGGCAAGGACTGGTGGGCAAACGAGGAGCCAACGCACGCGGAGGCCGCGCGACTGATTGCTGATGGACCGGTCGACATTCTCATTACGCACGATGTTCCTGCCTCCGTCCCCTTGGCGAGCCAGCTCGCGCTGCCACCCAAAGTCGTTGCGCGCGCAGAGATGACGAGGAAGCTACTGGATGACGTAGTGCGGCTGCTCCGTCCTCCGCAGGTTTTCGCTGGCCATTGGCATCAGCGCGTGATTCATGAGCTGCCCGGTGACGGTGGCGGCGCTACTCGCGTTGATGTGCTTGCTAACGAATTGCAGAATCTTGGCAACGGCGTGTTGATCTGGCCCAACCACGAGCTGCCCATGAAGGTGACCCCGCTGCGGATAAATACACGGTAGCCAATGAAGGAGCGTGGATGATCGAGCGGTTAACCCCCTCAGATATAGGTGACTGGAAGTTCGTAACGGCAAGCGGGACGGTATATCGGCTCAAGATGGAGGAGACACGCGGGTGGCTCACCCGGTAGGTGCAGGTTGAGCCCGCGACGCCAGACTTCGAGAGAGAGCCCGTATATGACCTTCGGCTTGACGGTTCGCCCGTACCACTACTCGGTCTTCGGGTGAATCAAGTGGGTCGAGCAGCGGAGCTGTGGTTGCAGGTCCGGCCCGACGACGTCCAAACCCTTCGGCAGACCACGCCGGCGGTCTCTATCAGTGTGTGGAAAAACCTCCGGTGTCCAAAACCCGGAGCGGCGCTCCCCTAAGGATTCCCTGGACGCCCGAATGAGATTTGAAAAGGAATGCGGCAAAACCTAGGACGAGCACGGCGTTAGTCGTTGCGGTGAGCTGCCGGCGAGCTGATTCGGTCCGTACTTATCCGGGACTCCAGAACTTGCCGATGATCTTCCACGAGCGACGGGATGTCGAAGTAGCTCTTTTCCGCGATGGCTACGCTCGTGTGTCCCAAGACGGATTGCGCCGCTTCTGCGCCCACTTCCTGCTTCAGGATCGTTGCGACCGTCCTCCTGAAAGTATGTGGCGTGACGGAAAAGCCGGGTTCTACCCCGGCGGCGTTCAAGGCGCTCCTCAGGGACCGTCGAACTGCAGAAGGCTGCTTGTAGGTACCCTCCTGGGACCAGAAGACCGCGTCCGCGAGGTTGTGTTCGGGCGAGAGCATGCGGCGCCTCTTCAGTGTGTCCACGGCGAACTGAGGAAGTGGGATCTCCCTGAAGCCACGTTTCGATTTGGGTTTAGCCTGCCGGTACTTCGGGCCTTGGCGCGGCTCGACTATGGTTCCGGTGATCCGTACGGTTGGCACGGGCCCCTCAAGGTTGACGTCCGACCAGCGCAACGCCAGAACCTCACCTATACGGACGCCCGTGCCCAACAAGACGTCTACAATATCCGTCAACATTCCGTCATTCGGAGGGCCGAAAGTCCCGGGCTCGTTCCGCCATGAGCGGACTGCTTCCCTGACTTGAGCGAGAGACGGAGCGCTCAAGCTTCGGGGCTGGATCTGCTTTCTCGGCAGCGGCGCAACGTTCTTGACCGGATTGTAGGAAATCGTCTCGTGCCGGACGGCGACGTCCAGTACGGCCTTCAGGACCACCTTTGCCAGACGTGCCTTGGTAAGCCCCGCGTCATCCTCGATAAGCCCGTGAAGGAAGTCACCGCAGACCTTTGTTCCAACTTCTGTAACCCTCATTGAACCCAGCGGTTCCTGAATGTGGTTGCGGTAGGTGCTCTGGTATTGGTCAAATGTCTGGCGCCGGATTTTTGTCCCGCGCGACGCCGGCAGCTCATCACCGCTCGAGCTGACGCCCACCTTGGGAGGCTCGATGGTTCTGAACCACTGCTCCGCGAGTTCGCTAATGGTGGGAACCGCGTCCGCAGCCGCCTTCGCTTCCTTGTCGTGCCATGCCTTTACCCGGGCGACCGCCGCTCCTTCCACGGCCTTGATCGCGATCGCCTTGGTTCGTCCCGTTCGCTTGATCACACTGGTGCGTTCATCACGTTCGCCGAATCGCGCCCACGCCTGCCACTGTCCGTTCTCGGTCCGTTGCGCGCCAGGATTACCCAACTCACCCTGCAGCAACCTATGGCGGCCCATCAAGAGGCCGCCTTACACGCCTTGTACCAGGCGATGAAGTCGGCCTCGTCGTATCTGACTAGGCCATGGAGCCGCATCGCTGGCGGACCGATGCCCGTGGAGTGCCAGTTGGCAAGTGTCTTCGGTGCGATGCCGAGGATGCTGGCCACTTCGCTCCGGGTCAGGACTTTCACTGCCGCAGGCTTCTGGGGCGTCTCGTTTTCGTTCATGTTCGCCATGTGTGCGGCGATAAGTGGAACGCTCACCGCTGCGGGGCAAACCAAAACGTCACTTAAACGTCTCTTTGGCAAATTGGGTGGCATGACAAACCCCTCCTGCTAGGTGTTTTGCCTAGTCAGAAGGGGTTTCTGGAGCCCCCTGCCGGATTCGAACCGGCGACCCCCTGTTTACAAGACAGGTGCTCTGGCCAACTGAGCTAAGGAGGCATGCTGGCTGCACCAGCAGGCGCCGCCGCGGTCTCCACGACACAACGGGCGCCCCCTAAGGTTAGCCCAGCCCTCCGGTTCGTGAAAACTCAGCGAAGCTTCTCCTCGACGACCTTCCCGAAGTCCGCCACGGCGTCCGGGACCTCTTCGCCGTCGACATAAACGGTCGGTGTACCCTCGACGCCGGCAGCCTGCGCGGCCTCCGTCGTGTACTTCGCCCAGGGCCGGAAGGTGCCCTCGGACAGGCAGGTGGAGATGTCACCGGCACCCACCTCGGCCGCCATATCGGCCAGCCCGCCGTCATCGAGCTCGCCGCTTTCAAAGTTGGCGAACAGTGCCGTGGAGAAGTCGAAGTAGCTGTCCGGTGCCGTATCGGCGACGCAGGCGAGCGCGCCGGCCCCCCGCGAGGAGTAGTCGTCGCGGGAGTTGCGGTCGAGGTAGGCGACGTTGCGGTACTCGAGGGTGATGTCACCGGCATTGAGCCAGCGCCGCAGGTCATCCGAATACTCGCTCTCGAAATTGGAACAGTGAACGCAGTTCACATCGACGTACGCCACCACCGGGATGGGCGCCCCGTCCGCGCCCGGCTCCACTCCCGGCGGCACCCCCGCTCCCGGCGCGGGCTCCTCCGGCAAAGATGCGACGTCGACCTCGCCGCCCTCGGTCTCGGCGAGCTCGGAGGTGGAGACCAGGGTGATTCCGCCCTGGTCATTGCCGTGCTGCGGCGCCGGACCGGCGTCGGGTACCCGCCCGCGGATATTGCCGGCGACAACCAGCGCGATGACGACGGCGATGACGACAGCGGCCGCCACCACGCCCCAGCGGATCAGCAGCGAGTTCCGCCGGGCGGTGCGTTCGGCCGCCTCGCGCTGCAGCCGTGCCCGCTCGCGGGACTCCGCTGAGCGCTCGGCCTTGCTGGGCTTACGGGAGTTGCTCGGTGCCATCGGTCCTTCTGCCTTGCCTGCTTCTCCGGGACGCTTCCCGATCTGCCCCAGTTTATCGGGACTGGCCGGTGCCCCTAACCGATAGAGTTCATCAGTAGGCCTACTAATTGCAGGAGTTTTCAATGAGCGAAGCCACAACGGCAGCGGATTCCGACACCGACACCGACTACGGCGACTTTGACTTCATCGTTGTCTCCAACCGGCTGGCGGTCGACCGCGTCACGGACGACGAAGGCAACAGCTCGTGGCGCCGCTCCCCCGGCGGCCTCGTGACGGCGCTTGCTCCGGTCATGGCCAAGACCGACGGCGCCTGGGTCGGCTGGCACGGCGCTCCCGACGAGACCCTCGACCCCTTCGATGAGGGGAACATGCGCCTTGTCCCGGTGCCGTTGAGCGAGGACGAGGTGGAGCTCTACTACGAGGGGTTCTCCAACGCGACCCTCTGGCCGCTCTACCACGATGTCATCGCGCCGCCGGAATTCCACCGCACCTGGTGGGACGCCTACCGCCGGGTCAACGAGCGCTTCGCAAAGGCCACCGCCGCATCGGCGGCCCACGGCGCCACGGTGTGGGTTCAGGACTACCAGCTGCAACTGGTGCCCAAGCTGCTGCGCAAGGCCCGCCCCGACCTCGTCATCGGCTTCTTCAACCACATCCCGTTCCCGCCGCTGGAGATCTTCGCGCAGCTGCCCTGGCGCCGACAGGTCATCGAGGGCCTGCTCGGGGCGGACCTCATCGGCTTCCAGCGCCCAAGCGACGCCAGCAACTTCCTGCGCTGCGTCCGCCGCTTCCTCGGCCACACCATCCGCCAGCAGCAGGTACAGGTCCCCGCCGACGGCAATGCGCCCGCCTACGTCTCCCGCGCCGAGGCGTTCCCCATCTCGATCGATGTGAACGCCATCACCGAACTGGCCAAACGCCAGGACATCATTGAGCGCTCCCGCGAGATCCGCCGGGAGCTCGGCAACCCCAAGCACGTCCTGCTGGGGGTAGACCGGCTCGACTACACCAAGGGCATCGGTCACCGGCTCAAGGCCTACGGAGAACTCCTCGAGGACGGCTCCATCACCGTTGAGGATGCCGCGCTGATCCAGGTGGCAAGCCCCAGCCGGGAACGCGTGGAGCAGTACCGTCTCCTCCGTGAGGAGATCGAGGGCGCAGTGGGCCGCATCAACGGCACCTACGACACCATGAAGAACACGGCGATCCGGTACCTCCACCACAGCTACCCGGTCGAGGAGATGGTCGCCCTGTACCTCGCGGCCGACGTCATGCTCGTCACGGCGCTGCGCGACGGGATGAACCTCGTGGCCAAGGAATATGTTGCGGCCCGCACCGAGAACCGCGGCGCCCTGGTGCTCAGCGAGTTCGCCGGCGCGGCCGACACCCTCCGGCAGGCCGTCCTGGTCAACCCCCACGACATCGACGGGCTGAAGTCCGCGATGGTGACCGCCCTGAACATGCCCCCGGCGGAAGGCGTCCGCAGGATGCGCATCATGCGCCGCCAGGTGCTCCAGAACGACGTCGAACGCTGGTCGCAGGCGTTCCTGACCGCCCTGCGCAACGGCTCGGCGGTGAACAACGATGCCTGAGCGCACCGATCTCCGGGCGGCCCTTGAGGACCTCGCCGCAACACCGGTGCTGCTCATCGCGCTCGACTTCGACGGCGTGGTCTCGCCGCTGGTCGAGCGCGCCGAGGACGCCCGCCCGCTCCCCCGCTCCTCGGCCGCCCTGAAGGCCCTGGCCGCGCTGCCGTCGACGACGACGGCGCTGATCTCGGGCCGCGCGCTCGGCAGCCTGAGAGAGGTGGCTTCCCCTGAACCGGAAACCCTGCTCATCGGCAGCCACGGCGCCGAAACCTGGACCGGCCCGGACGCCGCACCCCTCACCCTCGACCCCCGCCAGGCCGAACTGCTCGATGCGGCGGCCGACGTCGTCGAGAGTGTCGTGGCGGCTCACCCCGGCACGTGGCTCGAGTCCAAGCCGGCCGGCGTTGTCCTTCACACCCGGTCCGCGGCCGACGACGTCGCCGCCGACGCGGTGGCCGCCGCCCGCGACGGGCTGGCCGGGCTGGACGGGCTCAAGGTCACCGACGGAAAGCGCGTCCTCGAAGTGTCGGTGGTCCACGCCGACAAGGGGCAGGGGCTGGGGCTGCTGAGGGAGCTCAGCGGGGCCACAGCGGTGCTTTTCGCCGGCGACGACGTCACCGACGAGCACGCCTTCGGCGTCCTGCAGCCCCAGGATGTGGGCATCAAAATCGGTGAGGGCAAGACCGCGGCCCGTTACCGCCTGGGCTCGCCCGAGGACCTCGCCGGCACCCTTGAGGACCTTTTCGCCCTGCGTCGTGATTGTGCTTCGTCCAACCATCCGTGACATACTCCAAGTGGGTGTCGACCGGCTCGGCCGGTCCTACCCCGAACAACTGAATACACTCCATTCACTACGGATCGTCGGGCACGTACCTGCCCGTGAAAAGGAAATAAGAAAATGGCAACGGTAACGTTCGACCAGGCCACCCGGGTGTACCCGGGGACCGAAAAGCCCGCTGTAGACCGCCTGAACATCGAGATCGCCGACGGCGAATTCCTCGTCCTCGTAGGCCCGTCCGGTTGCGGCAAGTCCACCTCCCTGCGCATGCTCGCAGGACTCGAAGACGTCAACTCGGGACGCATCCTCATCGGTGACCGCGACGTCACCGACGTTCCCCCGAAGGACCGCGACATCGCGATGGTCTTCCAGAACTACGCCCTGTACCCGCACATGAGTGTCGCCGACAACATGGGCTTCGCCCTGAAGATCGCCGGCGTCCCCAAGGAAGAGCGCGCCGAGCGCGTCCGTGAGGCCGCCAAGCTGCTCGACCTCGAGGACTACCTGGACCGCAAGCCGAAAGCCCTCTCCGGCGGTCAGCGCCAGCGCGTCGCCATGGGCCGCGCCATCGTGCGTAACCCGCAGGTCTTCCTCATGGATGAGCCGCTGTCGAACCTCGACGCCAAGCTGCGCGTCCAGACCCGCACCCAGATCGCGTCGCTGACGCGCCGCCTCGGGGTCACCACCGTCTACGTCACGCACGACCAGGTCGAGGCGATGACCATGGGCGACCGCGTCGCGGTCCTCAAGGACGGCATCCTGCAGCAGGTCGACACCCCGCGCAACCTGTACGAGCGCCCGAAGAACGTCTTCGTTGCCGGGTTCATCGGCTCCCCCGCCATGAACCTCCTCGAACTGCCCGTCGCCGACGGCGGCGTGCTGTTCGGCGGTACCGTGTACCCGGTCCGCAGCGACATCCTTGATGCGGCCGCAGGTAACACCGTGACCCTGGGTGTCCGCCCCGAGGACCTCGTGCTCGCCGCCCCCGGTGAAGGCCTGCAGGTTGAGGTCGACGTTGTCGAGGAACTCGGCGCCGACGCCTACATCTACGGTCACACCACGCTCAACGGTCAGAACCACGACATGGTGGCCCGTGTCGACGGCCGCCGCCCTCCGATGAAGGGCGACACCGTCTACGTCCGCCCCGAGCAGGGCCACGTGCACCTGTTCGACACGACCTCCGGCGCCCGCCTGGCCGATACGGTCTAGTTCAACGCATTTCCAGCAATGCGGTGGTTCCCATGCTGCGTCTTCACGGACGGGGGACCACCGCATTGCGGTTTAAGCTAACGGACCTCCTGCTTTGAGCACTCCCAGTGACCGGCGCACCGGCGGTCCTACAGAAGGCAACATCATGACGGAAACCTACAACGCCAACTGGCACGACGAACCGACCGACTATGCGCAGACGGGCAAGCTGCCGCGCATCCGGACCACCCCTCCGGAGTCGGCACTGGGCTCACTGAACATCACCGCGGCCTCCGCCGACCCCGAGTTGCTCGACCTCCCCTGGCACATCGCGCTCGAGGAATGGCCTGCAGAGAGCCTTGCGGCCCTCCCCCGCGGTATCTCCCGCCACATCGTGCGCTTTGCGCACCTGGGGGGCTCGGTCATCGCCATTAAGGAAACCAGCGAGCACGTCGCCCGCCACGAATACCACATGCTGCGTAAGCTCCAGCGCCTCGATGTGCCGTGCGTCGAACCCGTCGCGGTCATCACCGGGCGCACCACCTCCGACGGCACCGAGCTGGACCCGGTGCTGGTCACCCGGCACCTGAAGTTCTCGATGCCCTACCGGGCCCTGTTCTCCCAGACGCTGAGACGGGACACCCTCACCCGCCTGATCGATGCGCAGGCACTCCTGTTGGTGCGCCTGCACCTCATCGGGTTCTACTGGGGCGACGTCTCACTGTCGAACACGCTGTTCCGCCGGGACGCCGGCGCCTTCGCCGCCTACCTGGTGGACGCTGAGACCGGAGAGCTCTATCCGGAACTCTCAAGCGGCCAGCGGGAGTACGACCTCGAGATCGCGCGCGTCAACATCGCCGGCGAGCTGATGGACCTCGCCGAGGGCGGGCTGATCGAGGAGAAAGTCGACCCGCTGGCCACCAGCGAACTGATCATGGACAGCTACCGCAGGCTGTGGACCGAACTCACGGCGCGGGAGTCGTTCGAACTCGGCGAACGCTGGCGCGTCAACGCCCGCATCCGCCGGCTCAACGACCTCGGCTTCGATGTCGAGGAATACGTCATCAGCACGGTCGCCGACGGGTCCCGGATCCAGCTGCAGCCGAAGGTTGTCGACGCGGGCCACCACAGCCGCCGGCTGCTCCGCCTGACCGGCATCGACGCGCAGGAAAACCAGGCCCGCAGGCTGCTCAACGACATGGACGCCTACCGGGCGGACAACAACAACCTCGACGTCGACGAGGAGATCAGCGCCCACCTGTGGGTCAGCGAAGTCTTCGAGCCGATTGTGCGGTCGGTACCGCGCGAGCTCGGCGGCAAGCTCGAGCCCGCGGAGGTGGTGCACGAGGTGCTTGAACACCGGTGGTACATGTCCGAGCGGCAGGACCGCAACGTTCCCATGGCGGAGGCGGTGCAGTCCTACCTTGACTCGGAGCTGCGGCACCGGCGCGACGAGGCCGAGATCATGCTGACCGCCGACTCGAAGACCATCGGGCTCGACGGGGACAGCAGCTTCCCGGACAGCTAAGTGATCCGGGCCGGTGCGGCCGGCCCGGACCGCGGCTCAGGACCTCACATCTAGGGGCACCGGATTTCCTGGCCCTCATAAATCTGCGGACCGGACCCGGCCTGCTGGCAGAACTCGGCGACCTCCGTGGCATACGGGATTACAGCGATGATTCCGACGATGAGGATAACGAGGCCGATCGTGAAAAGGGCTCCCACAATGATGCCCGCCACCGCAATGCCGTTGCCCATCCCGGCCTTTTTTGACTTCACCAATGCCACAATGCTGAGGATCAGCCCTACCGGGCTCAGGAACGGGATGATCGCCAGGATGAGCCCCACAATGCCCAGCGTGCGTCCGGGGTTCTCACGGGGCCCCTGCTGGCCCGGGTAGCCGCCCGCCGGATATCCCGACGGCTGCCCGTACGGCGACTGCCCGTAAGCCGGCTGGCCGGGGCCCTGCCCGTAGGCCGGCTGCCCGTACGGCGCGGGTGACTGCCCGTAGGCGGGCTGCCCGTACGGCGTCTGGCCGGGGTTGGATGATCCGGAGGGTCCAGAGCTTCCGCCCGGGCCCTTGCCGTACGGATCGTTGGAACCGGATCCGCCGTGCGGACCTGCTGGGTTTTCTGACACTTGCGCCCCTGCAATCTTGTCGGTGCAGGAACGAACTCCTGCAGAGCCCTCCGGGCCTCTGGCCCGAGAATATCACCGCCAAGCGGGCATGTCCGGGGTCGGACCGTCTCTCCGGAACGACCGGCTGAAGCTCCATCCCGACCGCCATCCCTCCGGCCGCCGGACACCCGCCGCAGAGCACGGACGCACGACCCAGCTGCAGGACGGACCACCGCCGAATCTCCTCGCCGCCACCTTCAGGACCGGGAGCGCCTCTCCTCCGGCGCCACAGCAGAGAGTATGGCGGAGATCATAAGTGCAAACGTTTACACTTCAGGAGAACAAGAGACCTAGTGGCACCGAGGTTACCGGGAAGTAACGCCTAGGACACGCGGAATGTATGCCTGTAAACGCTTTCAGTATTGGCGTTGCAGGTCTACGATGTTTCCCATGTCCTTTTCAGCGGCCGTCGACACGGCAGGTTTTAGCGCTCCCGACGGAGCTGTCACTTTCCATGACCCCATCCACGCTCAGCACGCGGACGATGCGTGGTGGCGCTCCTCGGTGATCTACCAGGTGTACCCCCGGTCCTTCCGGGACGCGAACGGCGATGGCATGGGCGACCTCGCCGGCGTGCGCGAGGAACTTGAGCACCTGGTCCGGCTCAACGTGGATGCCGTCTGGCTCTCCCCCTTCTACACCTCACCTCAGCGCGACGGCGGTTACGACGTCGCAGACTACTGCGACGTCGACCCCCTGTTCGGAACCCTGGCTGACTTCGATGCACTGACCATTCGGGCCACCGAACTCGGCATCAAGGTCATCGTCGACCTTGTGCCGAACCACGCTTCGAGTGACCATGTTCTTTTCAAGCGGGCCCTCGCTGCCCCGGCCGGGTCGCCGGAACGTGCAATGTTCATCTTCAGGGACGGGCAGGGCGAGCATGGGGAGCTCCCGCCCAACAACTGGCAGTCCCACTTCGGCGGTCCGGCCTGGACCCGAGTGGTCAACAGCGACGGGTCTGGCGGACAGTGGTACCTCCACCTCTTCGATTCCTCCCAGCCCGACTTCAACTGGGACAACCAGGCGGTGCGGGATGAGTTCGAGCGCATCCTGCGCTTCTGGCTTGACCGCGGCGTCGGCGGCTTCCGCGTCGATGTCGCCCATGCCCTGGTCAAGGCCGAAGGGCTGCCGGACTGGGGCGGGCGTGCCGATGGCAGCTCAAGCGAAGGCTTCCCGGGTCATGAGGCCCCGATGTTCGGGCAGGAAGAGGTCCATGCGATCTACCGCGGCTGGCGGAAGATCCTCGATGAGTACGACGGCGACCGGGTGCTCTGCGCTGAGGCCACCATCGACCCCCTGCCGCGGCTGACCGACTGGGTCCGCCCGGACGAAATGCACCAGGCCTTCAACTTCGCCTACCTGCACCACCCGTGGAACGCGCACGGGCTGCGCAACGTCGTCTCCAGCTCCCTTCAGGCCTTCGACAGCGTCGACGCGCCCACCACCTGGGTGCTGAGCAACCACGACGTCGTCCGCCATGCGACCCGCTTCGGGCTCGGCGAGGACTTCCCCCGCCCCGGTGATGGAATCGGCCACTTCGATCCGCAGCCGGACACCGCAACCGGGCTGGACCGGGCCCGCGCGGCCTCCCTTGCCATGTTCGCCCTCCCCGGCGGCATCTATCTCTACCAGGGCGAAGAGCTCGGCCTGCCCGACCACACCACCATGCCCGCCGAGTTCCGCCAGGATCCCACCTTCGCCCGGACCGGCGGGGAACGGCTCGGACGTGACGGATGCCGGGTCCCCCTTCCGTGGCGCGCGGAGGAGCCTGCCTATGGTTTCGGAACAGCGGACACCCCCTGGCTGCCGCAGCCGGAGAGCTGGAAAGCCCTCGCCGTCGACCGCCAGGACTCCGATCCCGGGTCGACACTGAACCTCTACCGCATGGCGCTGCGACTGCGGCGCGAACTGGGTCTTGGAGCCGGATCGCTGCAGTGGAGCGTGGAGTACGAGAACAGCGACACCGTGGCGTTCCGCAACGGCGACGTCGTCGTCCTGATCAACATGGGAGAATTCGATACGCAGCTGCCCGGCGGCTCGATTCTGGCGGCAAGCCACCCTGAAGCGGGCACCGACGGACTGCTGGCACCCAACCATTGTGTGTGGCTGAAGCTTAATTAAGGCGGCCGGGCTACCCAAGCCCGATTCGAGGGGGGAGGACGCCGTGACCGGCATCAAGGACGTCGCAAAGCGCGCCGGAGTGTCGACGGCCACGGTGTCCCGTGCCCTTAGCGGCAACGGCCGGGTATCAGAAAAATCGCGTCTGGCAGTGCTGAAGGCGGCCCGGGAACTTGAGTTCGTCCTCTCCTACTCGGCGTCGTCCCTGGCCTCGGGCAGGAACCGCAACGTCGGCGTGGTGGTGCCCTCGGTCAACCGCTGGTACTTCTCTCAGATCGTCGACAGCGCCGCTGCCGCCCTCCTGGAGGCCGGCTACGACCTGACTCTCTACAACCTCAGCGAAGGCGCGAAGCACCGGGACCGGGTGCTGTCGGAATTCCTGCTGCGCCAGCGGTGCGACGGCGTGATCTCCGTGGCCCTGGAGCTGAGCAGGTCCGAACTGGGTCAGCTGCTCGCTGTGGGCAAGCCCGTCGTGGGAATCGGCGGCGTCCTGCCCGGTGCCCATACGATCAGTGTGAACGACAGGGCGATCGCCACCCTGGCTACCGAGCATCTGCTCAGTCTGGGGCACCGCAGGATCGCCCACATCGGCGGTGCCGAAGCGTTTGAGAACGACTTTCGAATCTCAGGCTCCCGCCGTGAGGGCTACGAGGCAGCGATGAGCGCCGAGGGCCTCGAAGTTCTTCCCTCCTGGCGTGCTCAAGCGGACTTCACCATCACCGGTGGCTATACCGAAGCCAAGCGGATGCTGGGACACCCGCACAGCCGACCCACGGCTGTGTTCTGCGCATCGGATGAAATGGCGATCGGAACCATCCTTGCCGCCCGGGACCTCGGCCTCCGGGTGCCCGAAGATCTGTCAGTAATCGGAATCGACGGCCACGACCTGGGCGGGATCTTCGGACTCACCACCATCGCCCAGTTTCCCTGCCAGCAGGGCGAGCACGCCGTGAAGCGGCTGCTCGGGATCCTCACCGACCCGGAGAATGCCGACACTCTGCCGGCCGACGAGGACGCCCGGACCGAGCTTGTCGTGCGCTCGAGCACGTCGGCGCCGGCCGACAGGCCCTAACTCCCGCAGCAGATGCCTACGAGACCCGGGATGGCCGGGGCAGCCCATGGTCCGGTTTGGCGGTGGGCCTCCGGCTGCGAACGATCGAGGCTAGCTCCTCGCACTGCAGGACATTACACTGTTCCACCCATGAAGCGTCCATACCTGCCCAGGGCCAGCGGCCAGAACCGCTCATAGCGCCCGCGCAGGTCGTCGGCGCCGCCTTCTCGAGGCCAGCCGCCGTGGATGACGTCGACCGTTGTGGCAGGTGCTGCCCCTCCGACGCTGTTGAAGGAAAGCTCAACCGCCGTCGCAGGGAAGGGGCCGGGGCGGTGCCGCCACAGGAGGGACAAGGCGCGGTGACCCTCCCGTTGATCCTCACGCTCGATGACCTCCGCCCAGACAGCCTCCTCATCCTCGGCTGACGTTTCGACAAAGACGCCGCCCTCAAGGTCGAAGAAGCTTCCAGCGCCCCAGACACTGAGCTCAGCGCCCGGCCACCACAGGTGGAGATGTTCGGTGAACCCGGAAAAGGCGTCGACCACATCGGCCGGCACGCGCACGGACGCGCGGATGTCCGCCACAGTGCCGCCGCCGGCGGGCTCCGGAGCCGCATGGGAGAAAAGTCCACTCATGGTTCGACTCTACCGGTGCTGGGGTGCGTGCAGCCGTGGCGGTGGGCGGCCCCGGTGGGTGCCGGTGCCGGTTGTGGGCCCTGCCGGTGCCGGTTGGGGGCCCTGCCGGTGGGGTCCGGGGTGGGGTGGGGGGTGGGCC
>NZ_WIAE01000012.1:0-81554 GCF_009828605.1 Arthrobacter zhaoguopingii
GCCGGATTTTCAGGAGGCGGACGAGGTGTCTGACCTGGTATTGCTTATAGCCGTTGGACATCCGGTCGGGCTGCTCGAGAAGGCCGATCTGGTGATAGTGACGGACCGTGTTCACGGTGGTCCCGGCCAGATCCGCGATTTCGCGTGTGCTCCATCCCATTCCTGGTCCTCTTTCCTTGATTGCCCTTCGGCGGGTGGATATTGATGCGCCCCACCGGGGGTTCGTGATCGGGTGTCCGAGTGCTTGGACACCATGGTCTCATCAGGTTTTCGCCACCCGCTCATGGGAGGGGGGTGCCCCCGACGGGGGCGGGTCCGGGATGATCGAGCGGACCGCCTCGGTGACCGGGCCCGGGCCGCTGGTGAGTTCCGGGTTTCTGCCGGCCCGAAACAGGTGAGGAGGTCAGGGAACTCTTTACCAGCCGAGCAGGCCCAGGACTCCGGTTGCGGCCGCGGCGACGGCGGCGGTCCATAGGATGATGGCGATGGCCTGCCACACAAGCACCCGCTGCTTGCTGACCCCTGAGGCGATGAAGAACGCTGCGGTGAGCTGGGTGGGAAGGGCCAGCGGCGCCAGCAGGCTTGCCCCCGGCACGCCGAACCTGGTCAGCCATCCCCGCAGGCGGGTTTGGCCCTTGGCCTGCCGGGCCGACCGCGGGGCCGATCCCGGGGCCTCGAGCGTCTGGACGGTGCCGCCGTCGGGTCCGCTGCCGCCTGCCCGCCGCGCGACGACCATCTGGCGGGCACGCGAGCTCAGCAGCACCACCACGAGGACGCTGAGGAAATTGCCCACGGCGCCGGCGATCCCTGCAACGATCGGATTGACTCCCGCGATGATGCCCAGGGCCGCCGAGCCCTCGCCCTCGACATAGGGGATCATCCCGACAAGGCCCACACCCAGCGGCTGCAGAACCTCCGGGACCTGATTCACGAAGTCCTGAAGGCCTTCAGATAGAGCAGACATGCTATTCTCCTTGATGTTTCCCGGCCGGGAGTTCCCTCGCCGGCCTGGTCGGGCCCTCGTGTGAGGGCCCTGAATGTTCTGATGTCGTCATTGAAGACCCTGTGCCAACAACAGGGTCAAGGGCATGTGACCAAACCCACGTCGCACAAGCCGCGGACGGTGTCGGACTCCCCGCTTCAACGGGACAGCTAGTGGATGCACCACGCAATCGTCTGCCAGTTACGCGTACTTGTAATGGATTACCGCACTAGAACTGTCCTGATCTTGAAGGGAAGCTTTGGTCGTCCATTCTTCTTCTTTGGTAGTCCATTCCGGACTAAGTCGTTACGAGCGAAGTGGCAGACGGAGGCCGCGAACTCGAGGTGAATGGTCAGATTTGCGGTGGGGACTGGCTTGCGGGTGACGTACTGCCAGTCCCGTATGGTCGGGAGTCAAGCGAGCTCGGGGCAGTCCCATCCGGAGCCGGATGACACCCCCAGGCTGTCTGGTTCCGGCGTGTCTGCGATGCCGCGCTGAGCTAAGCGCCGGAAGGCGGTGGTTGCTGTCGGTTCACCGCGTCGTTGTGATTCGGTCATTTTTCGTTCCGGTTCGGCTGGGACGGTGGGTCCGTGAAACCTACATATAACCGAGCTTTACTTTCCGGCATCGTCGTCCCGATGGTGCTGCTCGCCGGTGCGCATCCGGCATCTGCTGCTCTGCGTCCGGTGAGCGGCGTCCTCGACAATGAATCCGTGCCCGTCCAGGAGGGCGCTGACAGCGCCCAGGGCCGCGGCCCAGCAGCCAGCTCCAACCTCAATGATTCGGGGATGCTGCTGAAGGAACCTGCAGGGCCCGGACGCATACTCCTCGAGGAGGAAGAGCGCCCCGTTGCTCCCGGTCTGGACCTGAGATCGTTTGAATGGCTCGACTCCGCCGGGTTCATGCGCGGAGATGTCCTCACCGCCAAGCTGGGTACCCCCGGGTTGAGCCTTGATTACGTGGACGGTGGGTCCGTCACCGCTCCGGGGCCGCTGGAGAACCATGTCGAGAAGGCGGGCGGGGTTGCCGGGGTCAACGGCGACTTCTTTGACATCAACAACTCCGGTTCCGCCCTCGGCGCGGTGCTCGGACGCACCAAGGGCGTTGTGAAGGGCCCCAACCCGGGTTGGCCGAACGCCGTCGGCGTTGACACGAACGGGCTCGCCCAGATGACCGAGATGCTTCTGGAGGGAAGCATCGTCACCCCGACAGCTACCCTTCCCCTCAAGGGCTTGAACCAGAATGTCCTGGCCGCCAACGACATTGGGGCGTATACGTCCCTCTGGGGTGCCTATTCGCGCGATCGGGCGACGACGGGCGTCGCCGCAAAGGTCGAGGTGTTGGTCACGGACGGCGTGGTGACACGGATTTCACCGACGCCGGGTGAGGGCACGCTCAAGGAGAACACCATCGCCTTGGTCGGACGCGAGAATGGCGCCAAGGCGCTCTCCGGGCTGAAGGTCGGGGACAAGGTCACGGTGTCCTACGGATTGAAGAGCTCCGCCGGTGAGATGGCGGTGGCCATCGGTGGCAGCCAGCCGCTCCTTCGGGGAGGGGAAGTGCTTCCCCAGGGCGACAAGAGCGTGCATCCCCGCACCGCGGTCGGGTTCAGCAAGGACCGCTCCACGATGTTCCTCGTGACCCTCGATGGCCGGATGGCCGACAGCCGGGGGATGTCCCTGGAGGAACTGGGATCCTTCATGAAGGAGATGGGAGCCGATACCGCCCTGAACCTGGACGGCGGGGGATCCTCGACGCTCGTGGCCCGCGACGCCGGCAAGGCTGGGGTCGATCTCGAAAACACGCCGTCCGACGGTTACCAGCGGGCCGTCCCGAACGGGCTGGCGCTGTTCGCCGAGAAAGGCTCGGGACGCCCGACCGGACTCCGGGTGGTCCCAGAGGCGGGCGACGCCGATGAGAACGCCCTCCGGGTCTTTCCCGGACTGACCCGCGAGCTCGACGCGCTGGCCCATGACGAAACCTACGCGCCCGTCGACGCGGGTGCGAAATACAGGTCGACCCCCGCGGCCGTCGGAGAGATCGATAATGACGGGACATTCACCGCACGGCGCAGCGGAGATGTCACCGTCACGGCCTCGACGGCCGGGGCCGCCGGCGAACTTCCCCTGGTCGTCCTCGGGGACCTTGAACGCGTGCGGCCCACCGCGGAGAAGGTGTCCCTCAAGGACGCCTCGGATGCAGGGGAGTTCGGTCTGGTCGGCTACGACGCGGACGGCTTCCAGGCACCCATCGACCCCGCCGACGTCACACTGGAGTACGACACCTCCAAGATCTCTATCGAGCCGAACGCAGCGGGCGGCTTCTCGGTGAAGCCCGTAACGGATTCCGCAGGCGTCGTTGTCACGGCCACTGTCAAGGGAGTCGTCTCCCATGTGGCCGTCTCTGTGGGACTTGAGAGCCGGATCGCCGCCGGCTTCGATGACGCGGCGGCCTGGAAATGGTCCGGGGCACGCTCGACCGGATCCCTTGCGCCCACCCAGGGACGGGAGGGCGGAACCGCACTGCAGATCAACTACGACTTCACCCAGTCCACGGCGACGCGCACCTCGAACGCAGCACCTCCGAAGAACATCCTCATCGAAGGACAGCCCCAGACCATCGGCCTGTGGGTCAAGGGCGACGGCAGGGGCCAGTGGTGGTCCTTCTCCCTCCGCGATGACAAGGGCAATTCCTACCCGCTGTACGGGCCTCACATCACCTGGACGGGCTGGCAGTATGTCGAGGTCGACGTCCCACAGGGCATTGCCTTCCCCATGACGCTGACCCGCTTCGGCATCATCGAAACCGCGGCGACCGCCAAATACGCGGGCTCCGTGGCGATCGATGACATCACGGTCAAGGTCGCACCCAGCATCGACACCCCGGGCGCCGCGCAGGTCGCCGACGACGTCGTCATCTCCGACGGACAGGCCCTCGACGGTGAAGACTTCACATTCGCCGTCGTCTCCGACGCGCAGTTCACGGCATCGGATCAGTCGCTGGTCCCTGCAGCACGGCGGACTCTCCGGGAAGCACTCGCGGCCGATCCGGAATTCATCGTGATCAACGGCGACTGGATTGACACCGCCTTCCCTGACGACCTGGCCCTCGCACGCAAGGTCATCGAGGAGGAGATCGGAGACAAGAAGCCCTGGTACTACGTTCCCGGCAACCACGAGATTTACGGCCCCGGGACAGTAGATCCGTTCGAAGCTGAATTCGGGCCGGCGCACCAGAGCTTCGTCCACAAGGGCACGCAGTTTGTGCTCCTGGATTCCTCGACCGGCAGGCTTCTGGGCGGTGGCTTCGACCAGTGGCAGATGCTCCGCGACTCCCTGGACACCGCAAGGGACAACCCGGCCATCAACGGTGTTGTGGTGTTGACCCACATGCCCACCCGCGACCCCAGTCCGATCAAGGTCAGCCAGCTTTCAAGCTCCGTTGAGGTAGGCGTGATTGAGGACTGGCTTTCGCAGTTCCGGCGCGCCAGCGGTAAGGGCGCGGCCTACATCGGCTCCCACGTTGGATCCTTCTCAGCAAACTCCGTCGACGGCGTCCCGTATATTGTCAACGGAAACGCAGGAAAGGCACCCTCCACGGCTCCTGCCGAGGGCGGATTCTCCGGGTGGTCGTTGGTGGGGATCAACCCCTCCGCCGATCCAGCCCCGCTGAAGGCCCGCCACCGTTCCGCACCGGAATCTGACAGCGAGAACCCCTGGCTGGAGGTGGAGATGCGCCCCCACGTCGACAAGCTCACCATCGACAACCCGGGAACCATGGCCGCCGGCACCTCGGTGAGTCTCGACGCCCACGTCACCCAGGGACGGCGGACCTTTCCCGTCGCCTACCCGGTGAGCGCGGACTGGACATCGGAGAGAATTCACATCGGCGCAGCGGAGGACGCAGCCGGAGGCAGCATTGCGGCCTACGACCCGGAAACCAACACCCTGACCGCGTTGCGGGCCGGCGAGGGCACCCTCTCGATCACCGTCAACGGAGTCACCGAAACCACCCCGGTCACCATCACCGGGTAAATCAGTGCACACAACGGACCCTGCCTCTTTAGGGCAGGGTCCGTTTCCGTGCTGTGTACCCGGGGCCATCGACTGTTGCGCCGCCGGTAATGGCTACGGCACCGGAAGCCACCGCATCGGTGAACAGTTCGCGAACCCTTGCACGGCATCTGCGTCGGTCAGCGGTCCCAGTGTGGAGGTGGGCGCGGTGCCACGGCGGACGGTGACCGTCTCCATCGTTACGGCGAGATTCGCCGTGAACGCGTCCGCGATGGCTTGGTGGACGAGGAACGGGTTGGCAGCGGTGCAGGATGAGGTTCAAGACGCCTTCGGGCAGGCCTGCGTCCTGCATGATGGCGGCGAACAGTGGGGAGGTCAGGGTGTAAAATCTGCAGGTTTGAGCACCATTGCGCAGCCGGCGGCGATGGCGGGAGTGATTGTGCGGGCCGCCATGGCCCGTGGGAATTTCCGGGGCGTGATGAGCAGACACGGGCCCACCGGATTCTTGGCGGTCAGCAGGCGGGTTTTGCGGTGTGGACAGGGTCCGCACTTTGGGTCTCGGACTGGGCCGTACCGATGCCGGTTCGGGCCGGATTGCGGATGATTTTGGGGGAGCGGCGGGTTTCTATCATCAGCTTCTTGCATTGTGGGCCGCTAGCTGCGCCGAACATGTTCTAGGGCTCTTCGAGAATTCAACCCGTGATGATGACCGGCCTCGTGCGGCAATCGCAGCAGCACGAGCCTGGACGCTCGGCGAAGCGAAGATGCTGCTTGCCCGCGCGATCGGAGGACACGCGATGGGTGCTGCGCGTCCTTTGCCTGGCGCTCCACGATTCGCTGCCTGCCGCGATTCAGCAGGGGCAGCCCAAGTTCCGATGCGGTGTGCTCCCGTACCCGTGCTGCATGGATTCTGCCGGCGCCGGTGCACATATCCGCGACCGCACTCGAAAGAATCAGAAGTTGCGTTTGACTGCCACTGCGGTCAGAGTAGTAAGCATGCTGATAATCAATTGTCCGTGACAGTGAAGCGATCGCCCGGCGGACCAATCGCGGCCCCGGCGCCACGGTAATCGGCCGGGCGGAGTCAGGGCTGCAATGAGCTTCTTAACTCTTGAGGTACCCGCTGCTCCACCGATTCGCCTTCATCACAATCACAATGTAAGGAAAAACCGTGATCACGCAGCAGAATCTCGACACCATCCTGTCTAAGGGCGGCAACGTTGTTGACGCCCAGGGCACCAAGATCGGTTCCATCGGCCAGATCTACCTGGATGACCACACCGGGGATCCCAATTGGGTCACGGCGAAGACGGGGCTCTTTGGCACCTCCGAGTCCTTCGTTCCCCTTGAGGGCGCCAACGCCGACGGCAAAGATGTCAAGGTCCGCTACAGCAAGGACCAGGTCAAGGGTGCACCCCGCATTGAAGCGGACGGTGCGCTCAGCCCCCAGGAAGAAGACACCCTGTACCGGCACTACGGTCTGGCCGGCGGACAGCAGAACACCACCCCGAACACCACAACGGCGCCCCCTGTCAGGGGAAAAGGCAAGACCACCACCGGTTACGAGCCCGGTTTCCAGCACGGCGACGAGCGAATCGACCGCTCAGGCGACGGCAAGACGGTGGGTTATGACACCTCCGGACCGACCACCGATGAAGCGATGACCCGCTCCGAGGAACGGCTCCGGGTCGGAACCGAAACCCGGGAAGCCGGCAGGGTGCGCCTGCGCAAGTATGTGGTGACCGAACACGTCACCAAGACGGTTCCGGTCCGGCGCGAAGAGGTCCGCATTGAGCGCGAACCCATCACCGATGCCAACCGGGGCAACGCCATGGACGGGCTTGTGATCAGCGAAGAGGAGCACGAAGTCATCCTCCATGAGGAGAACGTCATCATCGACAAGGAAGCCGTTCCCGTTGAGCGGGTGCGCCTGAATAAGGAAACGGTCCAGGCCCAGGAAACCGTGTCCGGTGAAGTCCGTAAGGAACAGATCGAAATGCTGGACGCGGACCAGCCAGGCAAGACCGACCGCCGTTAGTTGACAGAACCCCCGGGAGCCGTCACCGGCTCCCGGGTACGTTCCTTTGACGCACCGGCGTGCGGTCTTTCGAAGGGCACGACACAAATATGTCCGTCACCCGGCTTGCGAGCGCGGTGCCGGACAAGAATACGAAACACCATTCCAAGGAGAGTCATGGCACAGGACCACACCGCAGGAGCAAGCACACCCAAGGGCCGGCGCAACGACGTCGTCAATGCCCAGAAAGAAAAGTTTGGCGGCATCAAGTTCGGGTCCGCCTTCTTTGGTTGGCTCACCGCGATCGGCATGACGGTCATCCTGAGCGCCTTGGCCACCGCGATCGGCGTGGGAGTCGGAGCAGCGAACAGCACCGATGCCGGCGAAGCCGCCAACCAGGCAACGCAGAACGCGGAAACCGTCGGTATTGTCAGTGGCATCGTGCTGGCACTCATTTTGTTCCTCGCCTACTACTGTGGTGGCTACGTAGCGGGCCGTATGGCCCGCTTCGACGGAGTCAAGCAGGGCCTCGCAGTCTGGCTGTGGGGCATCATCATCGCCATCGTTGTGGCCATCCTCGCCGCAATCGCCGGAGACCAGTTCAACGTCCTCTCACGCATCGGCGGAGCGCCCAGCATCCCCGTCGACGGTAGTCTTTTGAGCGCAAGTGGTCTCATCGCCCTGGCCATCGCCGTCCTGGTTCCCCTCATCGGGGCGATCCTTGGCGGCAAAGCCGGCATGCATTTCCACCGCAAAGTCGACCAGGCCGGCATCGACCACCAGGCCGGGCTGACCTCCTAATCCGATACACCAGGCCGGGCCGGGCGCGTAATTGTGAGCACAGCGCGCCTGGCCCGGCCATCTTCCATCACTCCACTTGATTGTTGAGGTAAGGCATCATGCCAAACGAAACCACCACGGACCCGCGAGACAGCTCGACACCCCCCGCCGGACAGGACTCAGCCGACCAGGACGTTCTTGATGAACCTTCCGCGGGGGATTCCGGGCAGGCAGAAGCCTTTCTCGAGAAGCTTTCCGAAGCTCCCGCCCTCGAAGAGGACGAAGACAGCCTGGTGAGACCTCAGAACAGCTGACCCCGATGATTTCCTGGCATCACCGGTTGGGGGAGTCCAGGCCTGCAAAAGGATGGGATCAGGCGCCCGCTGGGCGGGCTTTTGGCTGTGACCGGCCTGATCAGCACCGCCATCAGATGCGTTCCGTAGTTCGTCTCCCGACGACCAGAGCCCGCACGTCACTGGCCCTCCAACCCAGACATCAGCACTACCTCAGGGACCGTGAGGAACTGGACGAACCTGCCCATCAGAGGACCCCTTCATCGTTACGTCGACGCCTGGTCACCTTTATCCGGATCCGTACCAGCCGGTGATCCCCACACGTCCTATCAGCCGTTCCCTTCCCGTGCACGCCAGCACGTTGCGCAGATGCGACGTGTTTCCTGGACAAAGCGCACGTACGTAAGACCCGTTCGATGTTATGCACGGTGGATCTCCCATCCAGCGGATCCCATCGGACGGCAGTTACTCAAGGCTTTCGGCATGGTCGCTGAATTCGAAGCGGACCTCACACGCAGGAGTCAGCGCGTCAACGAGATGCACTCGGCGGAAAGCGACCCGTTCAGACGACGTACTACTACGACGATGAAGACGACATTGGTACCTCGCCCGCATCCGAGAAGCCGGGGGCAGAAGCCGCAGAATGTGATCCGAAGTCTCCGGAACAGCCTCTCTGACTTATCACCGTCAGAAGCAGACCTCGCAGGGAGTGTGGACAGTGTCCACACTTCCTGAGGTGCCTGAACCTAGTGCCGTTCAGTCGCGTATACCCCACCGGAGAAAATGCCCGGTGAGGGTAGCCCAAGCGCTGCAGCGGGCGCAGGCGTCACATACAGGTCGAGGAGGCTACCTAGGGTCGCGTTGGGCGGTCCCGGCTTGGCAGGATGGACAGGTGAGCGAAATTCAGCCAGTCCATCCGGCCGACATCTCCTCCACGGAGGCCGTCGCCGTCGCGGTACCGCACCCTTGGCGGCGCTACGTCGCCCTGGGGGATTCCTTCACCGAGGGCATCGGTGACCCAAGCACCGATAGCATCGGCGGGAACCGGGGCTGGGCCGACCGGGTGGCCGAGGAGCTCGGCTGCGGCTGCAGCAGCTTTTCCTATGCGAACCTCGCGGTGCGCGGACGGCTGCTCCAGCAGATCATCGATCAGCAGGTCGGGCCCGCGCTGGCACTAAAGCCGGACCTCGTGAGCATTTCGGCAGGCGGCAACGACCTGCTGCGTCCCGGAGCGGATCCGGACCGGATGGCGGCCCGCCTCGATGCGGCTGTGCAGGACCTCGGCAGCGGCGGCGCGACGGTCGTGCTCTTCACCGGGCCGGACGTACGCGACACGGTCCTAGGGGGGATGCGCCTGAAGATGGCGGTCCTCAATGAAAACCTCCGCGTCATCGCCGCACGGCACGACGCCTTAATCGCCGATATGTGGGCACTGCGGCAGCTTTCCGATCCGGGCATGTGGGCCGAGGACCGCCTTCACTTCTCGCCCCTGGGGCACCACACGGTGGCAATGATGGTCCTCGATACGCTCGCCGTGAACCACACCCTGGAACCGATGCATGCCAAGCCGCTTCCGCCGAGGACCTGGCGCATGGCCCGCACCGAGGATGCTGTCTGGGCCCGCGAGTACTTGGTGCCGTGGGTGCTGCGGCGGCTGCACAACCGCTCCGCGGGCGACGGGATCACTCCCAAGCGCCCGGAGGCGACGACGATCTTCGGTCCATGCATGCCCCCTGGTGCAGGAATTTAGAAGGGCAGGAGAGCGGAAATACATCCAGGCGGTGCGCAGCGGAAAAGGACAACCTGCCCCGACGGGATGGCCATTCCTGAGAAACCAGAAGCGGAAATGAAAGCTCCGAGTAGGAGAAACACCTCGTGGTGACGCTCGCCGCAGGGCGGTAGGTAGCTTGTTGCGGTGGGGTTTCACGCGGTAGGCGTTGTGATGCCGCCGCTGTGAACGGGACGAACTTCGACTCCGCCGGTGCTTGTGCGGACTGCCGGGTTCAGGCGGGCGATCGCTATTGCGGCCTCAAGGTCGGGAGCTTCGAGGACATAGAATCCTGCCACGAACTGCTCGGCCTGCACGAAGGGGCCGGCTGTTGTGCCGTCTTGGCGAATAGACACGGCGGATGCGCGAGGGGTGAGGGCGTAAGCAAGGGACATCGACCCCGAGGTTTGAAGGTCCCGTGCGTGTCGGTCATTCTCAGCCAGTTCGGACTCTGCTGCTTCCACAGCATGAAGGGATTCGTCCGTGTAGATGAGGATGGCGAAGTGGGGCATCAGTCGGCCTTTCGATGAATCGATTGGTACCGCACCTGAGGCAAAAGGAGGATCCTCGCTTCGGGGCGGGAGACACCGCTCGATGAAGGTGTGGGGTGTGCCTACTGTACGACGAGGTTCTGATGTCATTGGTGAGTTCACGCACGATGTCGAGACGAAACACGTTAGACAGGTCACTGAGACGAAAAACCGCGAGTGAATTCGTGAGGCGGTTAGTCAGCGTCAGACTACTAAGCCTGTCCTGGATCGCTTTGGGTTTTCGAGACGCTCTGGAACGGCTCGGCGTCCGCGGCCGCTGCGGTCAGGTTGCTGGCCCAGGCACCCTTCACCCATCCGGACCGGCGGCATTCTGCTCGTCGTCCCGACAGGCATCGGCGCACAATCCGTGCAGCGCAGATACCCTCATCTCGCGCTAGGAAGCAAGGAACTCGCCGAGCGCGGCCAGTAGGCGGTCGACGTCATCGTTGTTGTTGTACGGCGCCAGACCTATTCGCAGGGCGGCGCTGTCCTCAAGATTCAGGCGGCGGAAGGCCTCGTACGCGTAGAAAGAGCCGGCCGGCGCCAGAATGTTCCGATCCGCGAGGAACCGGTAGGCGTTCGCGGAGGACCGGCCCGGGAAGGTCACAAGCAGTGTCGGTGTCCGGTCCTGGGCTTTGGAGTGCAGCGTGACGGCGTCGCCCAGATCGGCCAGCCCTGCCTCGATCCGGGAGCGCAGCGCGAGCTCGTGCTCATCGACGACGTGGGCGGAGTTGAGAAGGCGCGCACGGCGTCCGGTCGCGGCGCCGGGCGCGATCGCGGCGAGGAAATCCACGGCTGCCGTGGCGCCGGCCATGATCTCGTACGGGAGGGTGCCGAACTCGAACCGCTCAGGAACCTCGTTCGTGGACGGCAGCAGCTTGTCCGGCTGCAGCGACTCCAGCAGCTCCGGGTCGGCCACGAGAACACCGCAGTGAGGTCCGAGGAATTTGTAGGGTGAACAGGCGAAGAAGTCAGCTCCCAGCGCCTTCACGTCGACCGCCGCATGAGCGGTGTAGTGCACCCCGTCCACATAGACCAGAGCGCCGACCGTGTGAGCGGCGTCGGCGATGCGACGCACCGGCGGTTTGGTGCCGAGCAGGTTCGAAGCGGCGGTGATCGCTACCAGCTTCGTGCGCTCGGTGATCGCGGCTGCGAGGGACGCTTCGTTGATCTCCGTCGTCTCCGGGTCAAAATCGATCCAGCGCACGGTGGCACCGACCGCGTCGGCTGCTTGCAGCCAGGGGCGGAGATTGGAGTCATGGTCCAGGCGTGAGACCACGACCTCGTCACCTGGCTGCCAGGTCTTGGCGAGGTGGCGGGAGAAGTCGTAGGCGAGCTGCGTGGCGCTTCGCCCGTAGACGACACCGCGAGGATGCGCCCCGAGCAGGTCAGCCATTGCCGCCCGGAACCCGCTGACCGCCGATTCGGCGTTGCTCTCCGAGACCACTCCGAAGCCGCGGTTGGACAGCGGCCCGGTGATGGCATCGGCTATCGCGGCTCCCACGACGGCGGGGGCCTGCGTTCCTCCGGGCCCGTCGAAATATGCGGTGCCGCTGAGCAGGGCGGGGAAGTGCGCGCGGAAGGACTCGATGTCGAGGGTCATGTTGTCACTTTCTCAGGTGAGCGTCGAAACGGGAAACGGTGCGGGCACGAGCCGTGATGGATCAGTCTTAGAGGTTTGCTCTGATGGCGATGAGTGTCAGGTCGAGCAGCGGAGTGGGTTGCTGCAGCGCCTTCGCCCGGAGTGCGTAGTCGCCGAGGATATGGTCAACCTCCGATGGAAGTCCTGCCGCGAGGTCCCGGTACAGCGACGTGGTGAAGGAGGATCCCGGGTCGATCAGGAGCGCCACTGCCTGACGGTGCGCCGGATCCGATACGGGGTGTCCTGACTGGGTGGCGACGGCCTCGAGCTCCTCGATTGCCGCGCGAATCGCGCCTTCGCCGCCGGCGTCGAGTATGCGGCCGATGGGAGCATGGAACAGGCAGTTGACGACACTGGCAGCGGCGATGAACGCCCATTTGTCCCATAGGGCGCCCACCACGTCATCGGTAACCGAGAAGTCGATGCCCGGGACGTCGAGTGCGTCGCGGATGTCGTTCGGGATCGGAGCGTCTGTCAGGGAACCCACCACGAGTGAACTCATAGGCGTCTTCTGGTGAACGACGTACCCGTCGAGGGTCGCCACGATGCGGGCCAGCCCGCCCAGTACCTGTCCCGGATACGCTCCTTGGAGTTCGTCGATGTGCGCCATGCCGTTGAGGATTGGAAGGATGCGCGTGTTCGTGTCAATGAACGGGTGAACGTCCGTCACCGCGGAGGAGAAGGCTGTCGCCTTAACCGCGATGAGCACGAGATCGAAGGCCGGCGCCGTGTCGGAGGTCGTGAGCACCTGCACCGGCTGGGTCCGGTCGGCATCAGGGGATACGAACCGTAAACCGTCACGGCGCAACGCTTCTGCTTTGTGATCACGGACGAGATAGGTGACGTTCCTCCCTGCCTCCTGCAGCAAGGTTCCGAAGGCGCCTCCGGTGGCTCCTGCCCCTACAACGAGTATCCGCACAATGATTCCTTCTCCTTAATAACTAACTACCTGACGACCGATTCCCACCACACGCTGACCTGCACGATGAGCTGTTTGGCTCCTCTGCCCATTATCAGTGGCGGGCGACAGGCGGATGAACGCGCCAGCCGTCTGTCGCCGCGGGTAGCCTCTCGCCCTGACCGGCGGAACCTGGTGGCGTCGGTTGAGGCAAGACGAGCCGCCCGATGAGAAGCACCGCGGGAATCAGCAGTCGAAGCCAGTACTCAATCTTGCTCCGCCGTCGATCCGGCCCCTATCCGTCCATTAGCTCCCCTCGTTCACCCTGACGTGAACCTACCCAGTCCATTACCTCGTCAGGCGGCCTCTGATCGCCGTTCAATGAGCAGGGTGTCCCGCCAGGGTCCTGCCAGTGGTCCGTGGGTCATGTGGGCGATGCGGGGGAGACGGCCGCCCAGCCAAGAATTCTGCCGTCCACGGTTCCGGCGACGAAGCGGTGCAGGGCCAACCTGGACCTATCGAACCCATCCCAGTCCGACGCCTCGGCTTCGAAGGTGGCGTGGCCGGTGTCGATGCCCTCCTGGTAGATGTATCGGACGGCCGGCCAGTCCTCCTCACGCATCGGGCGGACTGCTGCCGCGGTCATAGCCGTGCGAGGCTGCCGGCGACGTCGTCCAGGGCGCCGGGAGTGAGCGAGAAGTAGGCCCAGATGCCACGCTTTTCACGCTGCAGCAGGCCCGCGTCGAGAAGGACCTTCAGGTGGTGGGACACGGTGGGCTGGGTCAGGTTCAGCGGGTCGGTCAGGTCGCAGACGCAGACCGTCCCGGCAGGTGCCGCCTTGATCATGGAGAGCAGGCGGAGCCGGTTCGGATCGGCCAGTGCCTTGAAGACCACTGCCCGCGCCTTCGCCTGGGCGGCATCCAGGGCAGGGGGCCCCGCCGGGGCGCACGATGCCTCGCCGGAGGCCGGACCAAGGACGGGCTGCAGGTTCATGCACCCATTATGGGGTATCGACGGACATCAATGTCGTCCGCCTTCTGCGGCCCTGCAGCGGAGTCATTTTCTGGCCAGTTGCCCATCATGGGGAAGCACGACGTCATCCGCGGTGGCGGAAGCGGAAGGAAATAGGACCAGGACCAGGACCAGGCCTGCCGCGGCGCCGACGAGCTGGGCGGCGATGAAACCCGGGACCGAGCCCGGGGCGATGCCGGCGAAGGTGTCGGTGAAGATCCGGCCGACCGTCACGGCGGGGTTGGCGAAGGATGTCGAGGACGTGAACCAGTAGGCGGCCCCGATGTAGGCGCCCACCGCGGGTGCGGCGAGGGCGCCGCGTTTGGTGGCGGCCAGGGAGAAGATCAGCAGGATCAGCCCGGCGGTGGCCACGACTTCGCCCAGCAGGTGCCCGCCGGTGGCCCGATGGGTGGTCGAAAGGGAGGTTCCTGCCTCGAACATGGCGTTCGCGGTGACGCTTCCCCCGATGGCGCCGAGCGTCTGGGCGAGGACGTAGATGCCCAGCTCGGTCAGGGTCAGCCCGGCCCCACTGCGCCGCTTGAGAATCCAATCGACCAGGGACACCGCCGGATTGAAGTGCGCGCCGCTGACCGGGCCAAAGATCAGGATCAGCACGGTCAAACCCAGCACGGTGGCGGTGCTGTTCTGCAGCAGTTGCAGCCCGACGTCGGTGGGGGACAGCTGCTGGGCGGCGATCCCCGATCCGACCACGGTCATTACGAGCAGGCTGGTGCCGAGGAATTCGGCCAGGGCGCGGCGCCACAACGGCGGCAGGGGTGAGGTCATGGCACCAGCTTGACTGACTACATTCTCTCAGTCAAAGTTGAGTCAATGAATACTGAACCAGTCGAACTCCGTCAGAGGGCCGCCAGGCATGCCGCTTTAGCGGATCCGGCGCGGCTGCGCATTGTCGATCTGCTGACCCTGGGGGACTTCTCCCCGACGGAACTGCAGGCCGAGCTGGTAATGCCCTCAAACCTGCTGTCCCACCACCTGCGCACCCTGGAGGAGGCCGGTCTGGTGACGCGGCACCGTTCAGAGGCCGACCGGCGCCGCAGCTACATCCGGCTTGCCTTCGGCGCCCTGGACGGCCTGATCCCCGGAGCCGCACACGGGGCCCGGCGGGTGCTCTTTGTCTGCACCCGCAACAGTGCCCGGTCCCAGCTCGCGGCCGCGCTCTGGCAGCGGGCAAGCGACATCCCCTCAAGCTCGGCGGGAACCCACCCGGCGGACCACATCGCCCAAGGTGCCCTCGACGTCGCCCGCCGGCATGGACTGGACCTCGCGGACCGAACCCCTCAGGGCCTGAACGAGGTGGCAGGAGAGGGGGACTTCGTCGTGACGGTGTGCGACAACGCCCACGAGGAACTCACGACCATGAGGGGGATCCACTGGTCCGTGCCCGATCCACTGCGGGCCAACACCGAGGAGGCCTTCGAGGATGCCTTCGCTGACATCTCCCGGCGCGTCCATGACCTTGCCCCCCGCCTCCACGCTGCCTGATCGCCACCGGGTCGCCCTGCACCACGGGCGACCCGGAGCGGCACCAGCCGGGCCACGTACAAGTATTGACAATCGTCGATTCCCCGTCCGATACTCCGTATATCGACATCCATCGATGCGTGTGGGTCCGTGCGGAGATCGAATGAACCAGCACCACCATCCCAAGCCCATCCCACCCTCAGGAGACCCAGTGAGTACCGATACCGCCCAGAAGCCCTCCGTCCTGTTCGTCTGCGTCCATAACGCCGGCCGGTCCCAGATGGCTGCGGCTTTCCTCAGCAGCCTGTCCCAGGGCGCCATCGAGGTCCGCTCGGCCGGTTCCCAGCCGGCGGAGAAAATCAACCCCGCGGCTGTGGAGGCGATGGCCGAGGTCGGCATCGACATGTCCGCAGAGGTCCCCAAAATCCTGACCACCGAGGCCGTGAAGGACTCCGACGTCGTGATCACCATGGGGTGCGGCGATGAATGCCCGTTTTTCCCGGGCAAGCGCTACGAGGACTGGGTGCTGGAGGACCCCGCGGGCAAGGGCGTGGAGTCCGTGCGCCCGATCCGCGACGAGATCAGGGGCCGCATCGAGGAATTGATTGCCTCGCTGGCCCCCGCCGCCAAGTAACGCCAGATCCCGACCCGAGCATCAGGAGATTCCCCGTGGGACAGACCGTGAGCGCCACCTCAACCTCCGAGCAGCTGATCATCATCGGCTCCGGCCCCGCCGGGTACACCGCGGCCACCTATGCCGCCCGGGCCGGGCTGGAACCGCTGGTCCTGGCCGGGTCGGTCACCGCGGGCGGTGCCCTGATGAACACCACCGAGGTGGAGAACTTCCCCGGCTTCCCCGGCGGCATACAGGGCCCGGAGCTGATGGGCGGGCTCCAGGAACAGGCCGAACGGTTCGGCGCGAAGGTCATCTTCGACGACGTCACCGACGTCGCACTGGCCGGTCACGTCAAACGCGTCGGTACCGGTGGCGGCGAGACTTACGAGGCCCCGGCAGTCATCCTGGCCACCGGCTCGGCGTACAAGGAACTCGGCCTGCCGGAGGAGAAAAAGTTTAGCGGTCACGGGGTGTCCTGGTGCGCAACCTGCGACGGGTTCTTCTTCCGCGACCAGGACATCATCGTCGTCGGCGGCGGGGACTCGGCCATGGAGGAAGCCACCTTCCTGACCCGCTTCGCGAAGTCCGTGACCGTCGTGGTCCGCAAGGACGAGCTGCGGGCCTCGCGCATCATGGCCCAGCGGGCCAAGGACAACCCCAAGATCAGCTTCGCCTGGAACTCCGCCGTCACCGCCA
Organism: Arthrobacter zhaoguopingii; assembly: GCF_009828605.1. Classification (NCBI taxonomy): domain Bacteria; kingdom Bacillati; phylum Actinomycetota; class Actinomycetes; order Micrococcales; family Micrococcaceae; genus Arthrobacter; species Arthrobacter zhaoguopingii. The sequence continues at coordinate 16,729 of NZ_WIAE01000012.1, forward strand.
TCCACGGACAGGACAAGGTCACCGGGGTGACCCTGACGGACACCCGCACCGGGGACGCCCGTGAGCAGGTGGCCACGGGCGTGTTCGTGGCCATCGGGCACCTGCCGCGCACCGAGCTGGTCGCCGGTCAGGTGGAGCTGGACGCCGAGGGCTACATCAGGGTCGACGCGCCCACCACCGTTACCAACCTGAACGGCGTGTTCGCCTGCGGGGATGCGGTGGATCACCGCTACCGCCAGGCCATCACCGCCGCCGGGACCGGCTGCGCGGCGGCCCTGGACGCCGAACGCTACCTCGCGGCGCTCGATGACGCCGACAGCATCGCCACCGCCCTGGTGGAAGAACCCACCCACGCCTAAACGCCACAACACCGCCCCGCCGCGGGAGGAGACCGAGGACCTCATGGCATCACCGACCACGCTTCCCGTCGCAGTGATTGGGGCCGGGCCCGTCGGCCTGGCCGCCGCGGCGCACGTGCTCGAGAACGGCCTCGAACCGTTGATCTTCGAAGCCGGGCTTGCGGCCGGGGCAGCCATCGAGCAGTGGCGGCACATCCGGCTGTTCTCGCCCTGGCGGTACAACCTCGACCCGGCCGCTGTCCGCCTGCTGGAGGCCTCCGGCTGGGTACCCCCGCGGGCGACCGCGGTGCCCTACGGCGGGGAACTGATCGATCACTACCTGACACCCCTGGCCGCACTGCCGGCGATCAAGGCCCGGCTGCAGACCGGGGCCCGGGTGACTGCGGTCACCCGGTCCGGGATGGACAAAACCTCTACCCGGAACCGGGAGACCACCCCGTTCACCGTCCGGGTCCGACACCGGGACGGCGGAACCCGGGATTACACCGTCGCGGCGGTCATCGATGCCTCCGGCACCTGGTCCACCCGGAACCCGCTGGGCGCCTCCGGCCTGCCCGCCCCCGGAGAGGACGCCGCAGCGGACCGGATCTCTGCGCCGCTTCCCGATGTCGCCGGCCGGGACCGTGCCTCGTTCGCCGGCCGCCGCGTCCTGGTCGTCGGGGCCGGCCACTCCGCCGCGAACACCCTGATCAGCCTTACGGATCTGGCCAGGGACGACCCGGCGACCCGGATCGTGTGGGCAGTCCGAGGGGCGTCCGCCGAGAAGGTCTACGGCGGCGGCGACGCGGACGGACTGCCCGCCCGCGGACAGCTCGGATCACGCCTGCGGCGCCTCGTGGAGGCCGGCAGGATCGAACTGCACTCCGGCTTCGGCATCACCTCCCTCACACCCACCGACTCCGGCGTGAGCGTCGAAGCCGTTGACGGGCGAACCCTGCAAGTGGACCTTGTGGTGCCCTGCACAGGCTTCCGCCCCGATCTAGGAATCCTGCGTGAACTCCGGCTCCACCTTGACCCGGCCGTGGAAGCCCCGGTGCAGCTGGGCCCGCTGATCGACCCCGAATTCCACTCCTGCGGCACCGTCCCGCCGCACGGCGCCCGGGTGCTGGCCCATCCCGAGAAGGACTTCTACCTGGTCGGCATGAAGTCCTACGGCAGGGCCCCGACCTTCCTGCTGGCGACCGGATATGAACAGGTCCGCTCCGTCGCGGCAGCCTTGGCCGGAGACCGCGAGGGCGCCGACACCGTCCACCTCGAACTCCCCGAAACCGGGGTCTGCTCCACCGACGCCGGCACCAGTTTCGAGGTCCCACGGCCGGACCGGCAGCAACTGAACCCCATCCAGACCCAACCCACCATCGGAGCCTCGCCATGACTGATCACCACGAAACAAGCCGCTTGGGACTTCAGGACAACACCGAGGTCCTGCAGCGGATCAGCACCCGCCTCGGCGAGAGGTTCACCGGAGTCTTCGCCGCCGAAACCGTCGAACGCTACGTCTTTGAGTCCTACACCGCCCTGGCCCGCACCGCGAGAATCACCACGTACCTGCCCGCCACCACCGAGCACTTCGCCAGTGACCGGCTCAACGCCCTGGCCAAATCCAAGGGAGAGGCCGCCTCCGAGGTACCCGAGGTCCTGTTCGTCTGCGTGCAGAACGCCGGACGCTCCCAGATGGCCGCGGCCCTGCTCGCTGTGGAGGCCAGGGGCAGGATCAAGGTCCGCTCCGCCGGGTCGATGCCGGCGGCCGAACTCGACCCGGCGGTCGTTGCCGTCATGTCCGAGATGGGGCTCGACCTGTCCCGGAACTACCCCAAGCCCCTCACTGACGACGTCGTCCGCGCCTCCGACGTGGTGATCACCATGGGCTGCGGCGATTCATGCCCCATCTACCCTGGCAAACGCTACGAGGACTGGGACCTCCCGGACCCGGCCGGACAAAACCCCGATACCGTCCGGGACATTCGGGACCGGATCCACGACCGGGTAAAAATCCTCGTCCACTCACTCTCTCAGGAACCACCGCGCGGATGACCCGGGCAACACCCTGCCCACCCATACACGCCCGCGGCGCTCCTTACGCCGCAGGAACGGTGGCTGACCCCAGCTCGCCGGGCCCCGATGAATCCTCCCGCAGGGGGCTCCATCACCGTCCACTCCGCCGGCATGACCCCGGGTGAATCCCTGAACCCCCGGCGGTGGAATCACTGTCCGAACTGGGCATCGACCTCCCCAACGAACACTCCGTGGTTCCCGTAGGCCAGCACCGTTCAGTGGGATTCGGACTGGGCGAGGAGGTCTACGCCCGGTCGGTCACCGCGGTGCTCATGGCCGATTCCATCTAGGCGGCGTGGTCGGTAGGGGTGAGGGTGCGGCCGCGAACCTGCTCGTAGCCGCGCACGAGGGCGGATCCTACGCGGGTGGGGACAAATGGTGAGAGAACGAATCCCTGCTCGACGGTCTCGTGCCGCCAGTTCGTCACGGCATCACGCGCTCGAGTCATGAGGTCCAGCCATACGCCCCGCCGATGGTCCCCGAAGCGTTGCAGGACCTTGGTGTGGAGTTCATCGAGGCTTCCGCCGCCGGCCAGGTGACGTGCCAGAATGCGGGAAAAGATCTCTGCGTCTTCGATGGCAAGGCTGGCGCCCATGCCAATGGTGGGCAGAAACGCGTGGGCGGCGTCACCGAGCAGGACGACGGGCAGGCCAGCGGTGTAAGGCTGGGCCAGTGGATCGCTGTCGCGCATTGACCACAGGTAGACATCCGGGCTGACCCAATCTTCGACGAGGTCGAGTGCCTGCACAACCAGGCCGCCAGGACCGGGAACGTCCGCAGCGATCCGCCGGGCGAGGGACCGCCGCTGCACGCCCGAGAGATTCTGCCAGGCAGCATCGGGTGGAAGCCCTTGTGAAACCCAGATGTGTGCGCGTGTGGCGTGATCGAAGCCAAGCGCCAGTGTCAATCGGCCGTTGCCGGCAGGGAACCAGACGGCGGTGGCGAAGGAACCCCGCATGAAACGAATCGTGCCGCCGTTGGCAATGCTGGAAAATCCGGGCGGCATATTGCCGTCCGGTGCTTTTGTTTCGTCCACCAGCAGGTAGATGGCGCTGAAGCCGCGGTCATGGGTCACCGCGTCAGCGGGGAAAAACTGCCTGCGGGCGACGGACTGCACACCGTCGGCGGCAACGAGCAGATCGAAGCGGCGGGCGGGCTGACCATCCGCGAAGGTGACGTCGACCCTTCGTCCACCGTCGGCCGCCACGATGGCGTTGACGTCGTGTCCCCGAAGCAGCGGTGCGGCGCTCAGGGACGCTAGATCCGTGAGGAACTCCCGGCGCAACACACCGATCGACCACCGCGGGTCGACTCGCAGCGCCAGCTGCCGGTGACCGTTCCTGTTGTAGAACTCGATCCGGTCGACGGGGTTACCGCGGCGCCGGGCCGCGTCGTCGGCCCGTACCCGGTGTAGGGCTCGCATTGCGCGGGCCTGGATGCCGTACTCGACGCCCGGGTAATCCGCGGAGCTGTTGTAACGATCGAGCACGGTTATGTCGACCGATCCCGGCGGCGCGTACCGCTGAAGGGCTACAGCGGCCGTGAGGCCGGCCGGCCCGGCGCCCAGAATGCCGACCTGCATTTTGCTATCCAGTCGCATAGCAAACTTTTGACCCGCGTTGCTGTTCCTGTCAAGATGTGGCGATGACGTCTCCGCGGCCCCACCGGGCTATCCGCCGCACCACCGGTCGCCGTCCCGATGCGGAGGCTGCGGAAACCAGAGCGAGATTGGTGGCGGCCGCCCGTACCCTCTTCGCCCAGCGCGGCGTCGACGCTGTCGGCACCCGTGAGATTGCGGGGGCCGCAGGCGTCACCCACGGCTTGGTGCGTCACCACTTCGGCTCGAAGCAAGGCGTCTGGCAAGCCGTCGTGGACGCCGCGGACGCGGAGTTCGCAGCCACCCTCCAGCCGCTGGCGGACGCCATCACGCGCACCGAAACCGAAAGCCCCTGTGAGCCAGACACGGCAGCCTTTATCGAAGGCTTTATTCGCGCCTGCGCACGCCAGCCCGATATTGCTCGGCTCCTCGTGCACGAGGGCTCAGTCCCTAACGATCGCCTCGACTACCTCCTCGGAAGTCTCAACAGCGCACGGGCCGCCGTGGCCCCTGTCGCAGCACGCTTACGAGCCGGCGGTGCCCTGCCCGACGTAGACGACGACGAGTTCCTGCTGCTACTTCTGCTCGCAGGCATGCTGCCCTTCGGCGTCCCGGCGCTTGCGCAAGGAGTACTCGGTCAGCCCCTCTCCCCGGACCGTCACGCGCGCGTTCTCCTCGCAACGCTGTTCAGCGGCACCAGCGACCGCTAACGACAGGCGCTCGCAGCATTACGTCTGGACAGAAGCCATTTGATTCATCGCTACATTCCACGCCGGGCTACGCCCAGCATGCCGGAAGCCTGCCCGGGCACCGACAGTATTGACGGCTATCAACGTTGAGGAGTGGTGTGCGCCGCCGGCTTCTTGTGACCTGAGCGTCGCAAGGTGGAACCTGACTCTTGGCCCACTTCTCCGCCGTCGTTCTTCATTCCCTACCCCGGGGTGGGCGCCTCGAAGGTACGATCGCGCGCAGGAACGGAAGCCGGAATGCTTTGAGGATCAACGTCAACCTTGTCCATCATGGTTTGGACGTGACGCAGCATTGGACGCAGTTCACTTTGACGTATCTCCCGTAATGAGGTGATCGGGCGGCCGGTGCACACCTCAATTACCCTGGCAAGTTCGGGAAGGGTGCGAACGCGCGCGTTGTAAAGGCTCTGCTGCAGCATGAGTATCTGACGTTCACGCAGCGGACTATCCGCACCACGAACAGACAGCGCGTGTACCTCACCCAGGTCGATATCCGGATTCACAATCCGAGCCTAAACTCCCGCGGTGTCCGACCGGTTGGCGGAGTGTGAAAGTCCCGTGAACATCCCGGTCAATCTCCACGTGATGGAGGATGCCGTGAAGTGCGACCGGGAACGGCCACGCCGACCCTGACCTGCCGCGCGCTCACCGGCCGGCACGACGACGGCCCGCCAAACCACTATTAACGGGTCCGCGGTCGCAAGGCAAGCTTTGATGCCCTAGGCAGCCGATCCGTCACGGGCCTATCGTGTTTCTGAAATTTCCCCGGTGGCGCAGATAAACTCCGGCTATGGATCCCACACCGGTGGTGGAAATTGAGCGGAAGTACGACGTCGGGGACGGGACCGCGGTTCCGCCTCTGGAGCACCTGCCCGGCGTTGCCCGCGTGGACCCGCCGGCGGAGCACCGGCTGGAGGCCACGTACTTCGACACCGCGGACCTGCTCCTGGCATCCCTGCGCATCACGTTGCGGCGGCGGACCGGCGGCGGTGACGCAGGTTGGCATTTGAAGCTTCCCCTGGCCGCGGATGAACGGTGTGAGTACCGCGAGCCGTTGGGAGTGGAGCCCGACGGCGTCCCGGAACCGCTGCTGCGGTTGATCCGTGTCCACAGCAGGGACGCGGCCCTGGTTCCGGTGGTGCGGCTGCGGACCCGGCGCACGGTTCACCGCCTGCGCGGCGAGAGCGACGATGTCCTGGCCGAGTTCAGTGAGGACCGGGTCAAGGCAAAGGTTCTCGCCCCGAAAGGATCTGAACTGCACTGGCGGGAGTGGGAGTTCGAACTCGTCGACGGATCCCGGGAACTGCTCGATGCCGGGCAGGAGCTCCTTGCGGCCGCCGGCGTCCGGCTGGCCGGGCACAGTTCCACGCTGGCACGTGCCCTGGGCCCCCGCCTGAACCGCGGCACCGCGGCATTGCCGCCTCCCAAGCGCAAGGCTTCCGCCGCCGACGTCCTGCTTGCCTACCTCCGGGAGCACGTCGAGGCACTGAAGGATGAGGACCCCCGGGTGCGGTTGGACGCCCACGCCGCTGTCCACGGAATGCGGGTCGCCACCCGGCGTATCCGCTCAGTGCTGGCGACCTACCGTGAATTGCTGGCCGACGCCGACGCGGTGAATTTCCTGCGCCAGGAGTTGAAGTGGCTGGCCGGTGTTCTTGGCGAAGCCCGGGACGCCGAAGTCATGCATGAACGGCTCAAAGACCTGGTCGCCGCGGAGCCCGTCGAATTGGTCATGGGTCCCGTCGTGCGCAGAATCGATCTGCAGCTCGGAGCCGACTACCACAAGGCACATACAGACGTGGTCAATGCACTGAACGGGCAACGGTACTTCCGTCTGCTTGACGCGCTCGAAGCCCTGCTTGCCGCCCCGGCCCTAACGCCGCTGGCCTCCGGACGCGCGCACAAAGTGATTCCGAAACTGATCAGACGCGACGTGAAACGGCTGCGCAAGGCAGCCCGGAAGGCAGTGAGACATACCGCCGGCACCGGAGACGACCCGGCCCTGCACGAAGCACGCAAGGACGGCAAACGCCTGCGCTATGCCGCCGAAGCAGCAGCACCGATCAACCCGGCGCGGGCTGCACAACTGGCCGACGCCGCCCACGGCGTGCAGAAAATCCTCGGCGACCACCAAGACAGCGTTGTCACCCGCGAGCTGCTGCGCCGGCTCGGCGCCGAAGCGTTCCTGGAGGGCGAAAACGGCTTCACCTTCGGCCGCCTGCACGCACTTGAGCAATCCCGCGCCTTGAAGGCCGAGGCCCGATTCCACCGCGAATGGAAGAACTTCCGTACCCCGCCACTGAAGAAATAGCGGTTACTGAAGAAGGAACGGCCAGGACCTGGGCTGGCCCTGACGGCACCGTACGGCCAGGAAGGCTTCGACGAACGGCAGTGCCCGATCTCGGAGGTATTGCTCCACCAGCACAAGGACCTGCTGGGACCGGGCCTGATGCGTCCGGCTGATGGCCGCGATGTAAAGCCGGGAGGTGTCGGGTCCACGACAAGACGCGGCGGTGGATATCATTCCGTCGCACTGCACCGGAGCTGCGCCACACTAGTGCCGGGCGGGGGACGCGCCCGGGCGGCGATTAGCCGAAGGAGCCAGTCCTCGGACAGAATGGGACCGTGAGAGCCCTCCGTCCGCAGCTGGCCCGCGCTGCCCATGCGGCTCCGCCACGCACCCTCGTCCACGTGCTGAGGGAAACCGCAGAACGGTTTCCTGACTCATCCGCCCTGGATGACGGAGATACGTCGCTCAGCTACGCGGAGCTCCTCACCGAGGTGAAGCGGCATGCCACAGCGCTGCATGAGGCCGGCATCGGTGCCGGAGACAAGGTCGGGGTCCGGATCCCTTCTGGCACAAATGAGCTGTACGTGGCGATCCTGGCCATTCTGCATGTCGGTGCGGCCTACGTTCCGGTCGACGCCGATGATCCGGACGAGCGCGCCCGCCTGGTGTTTGAGGAGGCAGGGGTAGCCGGGATCGTGCGAGCAGGTGAGATCATCACCTCCCCGGACCGCGTGCGGCCCTTTCCCGCGCCCCGCCAGGCAACCCCGGACGATGACGCGTGGGTGATTTTCACGTCCGGATCCACCGGCACCCCGAAGGGGGTGGCGGTCACCCACCGCTCCGCGTCGGCCTTTGTGGACGCCGAAGCGCGCCTGTTCCTGCCGGATGAACCCGTGAACACCTCCGACAGGGTACTGGCCGGGCTGTCCGTGGCGTTCGATGCTTCCTGCGAGGAGATGTGGCTGGCCTGGCGCAACGGAGCCTGTCTGGTCCCGGCCCCGCGGTCCCTGGTCCGAACGGGAATGGATCTGGGTCCGTGGCTGATCACCAACGGCATCACCATCGTCTCCACGGTTCCCACCCTTGCCGGGCTCTGGCCGGCCGAGTCGCTTGAAGCGGTCCGGTTGCTGATCTTCGGCGGCGAGGCCTGCCCGCCGGACCTGGCCGCCCGCCTCGCGGTGGACGAACGTGAGGTCTGGAACACCTACGGGCCCACCGAGGCGACGGTGGTGGCGTGCGCCGCCCGGATGGACGGGGCGGGACCGGTGAGGATCGGGCTGCCACTGGACGGCTGGGACCTGGCGGTCGTCGACCCGGACGGGATTCCCGTGGGGGAGGGGGAGAGCGGGGAACTGATCATCGGGGGTGTGGGCCTGGCCAGGTACCTCGATGCGGCCAAGGACGCGGAGAAATACGCGCCCATGGCCACCCTGGGCTGGGCCCGGGCGTACCGCAGCGGTGACCTGGTCCGCTACGAAAAGGAAGGCCTCGTCTTCCTCGGGCGCGCTGACGACCAGGTCAAACTCGGCGGGCGCCGGATCGAACTGGGTGAAATAGACGCCGCCCTCCAGACCCTGCCCGGCATCCACGGCGCCGCGGCCGCGGTGCAGACCACGGCCGCAGGCAATCAGGTCCTCATCGGCTACCTGGCGCCCGCCCCGGGCACCGCCCCGGATCTGGCCCGTGCGCGGGAACTGCTGGCGGATCTGCTGCCGGCGGCGCTGATCCCCCTGCTGACCACCATTGGATCCCTCCCGGTCAAGACCAGCGGAAAGGTCGACAGGAATGCCCTGCCCTGGCCGCTGAACTCGACCCCTTCCGGGGACTCCGGTCCGGCCCTGAACCTGGATCAGCGGACAGCGTGGATCGCGCAGCAATGGGCCGACGTCCTGGGCTCGGCACCGGAAAGCCTGGACGCCGACTTCTTCGCCCACGGCGGAGCGAGCCTGGCCGCGGCCAGGCTCGTCTCGGCCCTGCGCGTGCGCTACCCGACCATCACGGTCGCGGACATCTACGCCCGCCCCCGGCTCGGCGCCCTCGCGGAACTGGCCCGCCTTTCCGACCCGGAGGGCGGTGACGAAGCCGCCGCCGGGACGGAACGCACCGTCAAGCCCACCGCGGTGAAGTCCCAGATATTCCAAATCCTGGCTGGGATACCACTGCAATTGCTGGTATCCATGCGGTGGCTGACGTATCTGATGGCCATTAACAACCTTCTCGCAACTTCGGGGGCGCTGCGGCTGGCCCCCGTCGTGTCCTGGTGGTGGGTGCTTGCCTCCTGGGCTGTCTTCGTGAGCCCGTGGGGACGGATGGCCGTCTCAGCCGGGGTGGCCCGGGTTCTGCTGCGCGGCGTCACACCCGGCAGTTATCCGCGCTCCGGGAAGGTCCACCTGAGGTTATGGCTGGCCGAACAGATCTCTGACCTGTCGGGCGCAGTCAGCCTTGGCGGCGCGCCGTGGATCCCCTACTACGCGCGTGCGCTCGGGGTGAAGATCGGCAAGGACGTCGACCTGCATTCCGTGCCCCCCGTGACCGGGATGCTGAGCCTGGGGGAGGGCTGCTCGATCGAACCGGAAGTGGACCTCTCCGGGTGGTGGATCGACGGAGACCTGGTGCACATCGGAGACATCCGGGTCGGTCCGGGCGCCACCGTGGGCTCACGCAGCATCCTGATGCCCGGCTCGAGGATCGGAGCCGGCGCGGAGGTTGCCCCCGGCTCGGCGGTCACGGGCAAGGTCAAGGCCGACCAGCGGTTTGCCGGTTCACCGGCACAACGCCTCGGCAAAGCACAGCACGAGTGGCCCGCCCCGCTGCCGGGACGGCCCGGTACAAGGTTCTGGTTCCCCGCCTACGCCCTCGCATCGGCACTTTTGGCCACCGTCCCCTATCTATCCGCCGCTGCGGGAGCCGCGTTCGTGGCCGGTGCCATCGAAGGCCAGGACTCGCTCTGGTCCTCCTGGCCCGTGCTGCTGTGGGCGGTTCCGGTAGCGGCGCTCATCTGGTTCCTTTCCAACATGATCCTCATCGCAGCCATTGTCCGGCTCCTTGGGCGCAACCTTGCCCCTGGCCACTACCGGGTCCGGAGCCTCACCGGCTGGCGGGTCTGGGCCACCGAACGCCTCCTTGACCTCGCCCGGGACCTGCTCTTTCCGCTCTACGCCAGCCTGTTCACTCCGGTCTGGCTGCGGCTCCTCGGAGCCACGGTGGGCCGGAACGTTGAAGCATCAACAGTGCTCCTCCTGCCGTCCATGACCACGGTTGGAGACGGGGCGTTCCTGGCCGATGACACCAGAATCGCCTCTTACGAACTCGGCGGCGGCTGGATGAAGATCGGCCCGGCCAGAATCGGGAAACGGGCCTTCGTCGGCAATTCCGGCATGACAGGGGCCGGGCGCAGCGTCCCGAAAAACTCCCTTGTTGCCGTCCTGTCCGCGACACCGGTCAAAGCCAAGTCCGGAACTTCCTGGCTGGGCAGCCCGCCGGTCCGGCTGCGCCGGGCCCGGATGGACATGGACCAGAGCCTGACCTTCGACCCTTCCCTGCGCTTGAAAATCTACCGCTCCTGCTGGGAGCTGGGCCGGGCGGTCCCGGTCATCCTGACCGCCGCGATTGCCGCCGGTATCCTCGCCGTCCTTGACCTGATCACTGCGTGGAACGGGTACCCCGCCGCGGCGCTGCTCGGAACCGTGGTAGTCCTGGGCGCCGGCGGTGTCGCCGCGGGAAGTTCCGTCGCGGCGAAATGGCTGCTGGTGGGTCGGATCCGCCCGGGAGAACACCCGCTGTGGAGTTCGTTCATCTGGCGCAATGAGGTCGTTGACACCTTCGTCGAGATGGTTACCGCACCCTGGTTCGCCCGGGCCGCCGCCGGCACCCCGGCCCTGGTGTGGTGGCTTCGAGCACTCGGTGCCCGGATCGGGCCGGGTGCCTGGTGTGAAAGCTATTGGCTCCCGGAAGCGGACCTGGTCAGCCTGGGCGCGAACTCGACGGTCAACCGCGGGTGCGTCATCCAGACCCACCTCTTCCACGACAGGGTAATGAGCATTGACACCGTCACCCTCGACGACGGTGCCACCATGGGCCCGCACGGGGTGATCCTGCCCGCCGCCAGGATAGGCGCCGGGGCCACCGTCGGCCCGGCTTCCCTGGTCATGCGTGGCGAAACCGTTCCTGCCGGAAGCTACTGGATCGGCAACCCCGTCAGCCCCTGGACCGCCCCGCCGGGCACAGAGCCGCCCACCACCCCTGCCTCGAAAGCCCTGGCACGGTGACCCTCGACCGCCAGCCCGCGCCCACCGAAGGAACCACGAGCATGCCAGCCACCGCTGCCCACGGTCCTGCCGATTCCTACACGCCCGGCCACGGAAGCCGGGATTACCGGGTCTCCCGCTATGAGCTGGACCTTGACTACCGGGTCAGTTCCAACCGGCTCGCCGGCCACGCCACCATCACGGCACAGGCATCCACCACACTCGCCACGGTTGTCCTGAACCTCGCCGGGCTCCGCGTGCAGAAGGTCCAGCTCGCCGGGCAGCGAGTGAGACGGTTCGTTCACCGCGGCACTCAGCTGATCATCACTCCGGAGCGGCCCCTGCCCGCCGGCACCTGGTTCAGCCTCGACATCCGCTACGGCGGTACCCCTGCACCCCAGCTCGGGAACTGGGGCGAGGTCGGTTGGGAAGAACTCACCGACGGGGTCCTGGTGGCCGGGCAACCCACCGGTGCGGCTTCCTGGTTCCCCTGCAACGATCATCCGGGCCAGAAGGCCAGCTTCGGATACACGATCACCACCGACGCCAACTACCGGGTTATCTGCAACGGCGTCCTGGTCTCCCACTCCGCCAAAGCCAGCCGAGAAACCTGGGTTTTCGACCAGCCGGAACCCATGGCCAGTTACCTCGCCACCGTGCAGATCGGCCGTTACGACCTGCGGACCCTGATGTTCCCCGCCGACACGACGGACCACCGGGCAGGGCGCCGGCCCGTCCTTCAGTACCTGGGCGCACCGCCGGCCCTCATGGCCAAAGCCCAGACCGCACTGGCGCGCCAAGGGGAGATGATGGAAAGCTTTGAGACCTTATTTGGGCCCTACCCGTTCGCCACCTACACCGTCGTCGTGGCCGGTGACGAACTCGAAATCCCGCTCGAAGCCCAGTCCCTGTCCGTCCTTGGGCCCAACCACCTCACGCAGGACTGGGAATCCCAGCGCCTCATCGCCCATGAACTGGCCCACCAATGGTTCGGGAACTCGCTGACTGCCACCACATGGGCCGACATCTGGCTCCACGAAGGATTCGCCTGCTACGCGGAGTGGCTCTGGTCCGAGGCGTCCGGGAACTCCACGGCGGCAGACCGGGCCGGGGCCGCATGGCGTGGGCTGTCGGTGAGCCCGCAGGACCTTATGGTGGGCGACCCGGGGCCAGAGAGCATGTTCGATGACCGGGTCTACAAACGAGGCGCCCTCGCGGTCCACGCCCTCCGCCGGGCCGCCGGAGACGGGCCGTTCTTCAGTTTCCTCCGAGCCTGGACAGAGGAATACCGCTTCGGATCAGTAACAACCAGTGACCTGTGCGGCACCGCCGACCGGATCTGCGGTGCCGTCCCGGGCTTCGATGCCCGCACCATCCTCACTCCCTGGCTGTACCGGCTGCCGCTGCCCGCACTCTAGAGCGCTCCTCCGCATAAGCTTCGGCCAGAATCCTTCCCACGGCCTCTGCGGGGGAACCCGCCGTGAGGCCAGGTCGTTCCAACGACCGCAGCCAGCTGTCCGGACCCCGCGCCGCACGCGGCCACCGGTAAAGCCGGCGTCACTGGATGGTAACGGCCGTCCCCAGATGGCCGCGGCCCAGCGTTCCGGAACTCGACCATCGCCCGGGGAAAGTATTGCGCCGTCTTCCCCTCACCACCGGCCCCGGAACTCGGAGAGCTGCGGTGAAGGTGAACTCATCGGGCTGCAATGTTATTGAGCAGTCCGTGAAATCGAGCCATTGTCCGGTCAGAGGGAACCATGCCTTGAACACGCTCTCCTTCGCGCTGAAGAGGAGCCTGTCCCAGGCAATGGCCGGACGTGACGCGGAGAGGGACGCGATCGCGCTTCTCTCGTCCTCACGGGCTATCACCCCCAGCACGCCGTCGGGCAAAGGCATGTGAAGTTCGGCGTCAATCCCGACAGAGGCGACGGAAGGGACGCGGCCAACAGCCGCGGCCCGGTACCCCTCACAATGGGTCATGCTCCCCACGACGCCGACGGGCCAGAGCGGTGCACGCTGCACTCCCGGTACAAGAGGGCCGGGCTGAACGCCGAGCCGCGTGAGAGCCCTGCGGGCACAGAGCCGAACCGTCTCAAATTCGCGGCGCCGCTCATCGAGGGCATTTTCGAGAACCGCCTCCTCCTCCGGATAGAGCTCCACCGCGAATGCGTCGGTGAAGGCCTCCTCTGCCATGACATCGGCCGGGACGAGGTTCGGGATCAGGGATGACGTCGGTGAAGCCTCAACCACAGCTGCCAGCCCGCCGCTCATCGGCGGATGAGTCAGGGGACCTGTCAGGCGCGGCCCGTCCCATCCCGCGGCTAATGACCCAACGGGACATCGCCGTTCCAAGGGCCGGGATTGGATCGGGCCGAAACGCTGCCCGGTTCCACCTTGTCCCTGCACTGTGCGCAGGCCAGCCGCGGCTGAGGTGATGATCCGCGTGCCGGAAGTCGACCGGCGCGGTCAGGTCCGAGTGTTTCCCCCGTTTTTCGCCCCACGCGGCGAGGACCATGAGGACCGGGCCGAGTTCTTCGCCGGCCGGTGTCAGGTGATACTTGGCCCGCGGGGAGTGCTGTGAGTACTGCTCGCGGCGGATCCGTCCGGCGTGCTTCAGCTCCCGCAGCCGGGTGGTGAGCACCTCCCGCGGTGCCCTCGTCGCCGTGAGGATCTCGTTGCACCGGCGCCGGCCGTAGTCCAGTTCCCGAAACATTACGGCCCAGCGTCCGCCAAGGATAGTCATCGCGTCCGCGATCGAGCACCGGTCAGCCATGGACATCAACCCTACCGGGAGGTTCCGGCCAGACCCTGCAGGAGCCGGCCAATCATCTTGACGCGGTAGGAGTGCGGGAGCGGGGAAAGCACCCGGGCGAGGAAGCGGTGGCAGGACTGCCCAGTTGTGCCGCTCCACGCGGGAGGTGACGGTGGCGATCGGCCTGATCGACCTGGACGATTTCCCCCTCGTCAACAACACCTTCGGGCATGCCGCTGGAGATGCAAGCATTCGAGACACCTTGGATGAGGACCTTCCCAAATTGCTGGACCGGCTCCATGGGGCGGTCAAGGAACCCTTCGAAGTGGACGGGCAGCAGGTTCGAATCGACATGAGTATGGGGATCGCGCTGGTGCCCCAGGACGGGACCGGCAGCCGCTCAAACCCGCTCGGCGCCGACGAGGCGCTCGACTGGGCAAAAGGACGGGCCACTGCCACCGCAACCCGGTGGGAGACCGCCGACCCCTCCGGCTCCCCTCCAGTCGACGGCGGCAATGCCGGAATGAAGCCGGTACGCCGCGCCCACGATGTCCCTACCCTATTAGTGCCGCTCCGGTCGAGTGTGTCCGTGTTTTGCTGCCCGGGCCTGCCTTCACTATCCTCGACCCTAAGCACGCTGATTGATGGTGCCTAGGGATCGGCCGCCCGCCTGCCGGGAGGGGATGGCCGCTCCCGTGAACTGGGTTCGAGGTTTTTCCATGGACGAACAGACACAGCAGCAGCTCACCGTGACCGCGGCCGCCCAGGCAGGGCTGGGTCCGGCGGAGCTGTGGATCGCCTACTACGCCATGGGTGGCTCCCTGTCCCAGGTGGAGGTGAAGGCATACCTGCTGGGGGAGCAGGGAATCCCCCAGCTGGAAGGCGACATCCTGGCCCTTACGCTCAATGAGATCCTGCCAGACACCGCTTCGGAGCTTCGCGTCCCCTACAGCACCGATGGTCAGGGCATGAACACCGACAGCACTTCCAGCGCCGGCGACGGCACCCCGGAGGCCGCCGGTATCGACGAGGCCGGCGACATTTTGGAACGGGCGCTGGAGGATCTGGGCGCCGCCGGTACCTCCTTCCTCACCCCGACGCAGGCCGAGGCGGAGCGGCTGCGGGCGGTGGAGCGGACAGGGCTGGTGGACACCCCAGCCGAGGAGCGCTTCGACCGGATCACCCGTCAAGCCAAAGAACACTTCGGGGTCAGCTCCGCCAGCGTCGCCCTAATCGCCAAGCAGCGGCAGTTCCTCAAATCTGTCATCGGCCCGCTGGGCCAAAACACCCCGCGGGACATCGCACTCTGCAGTGAGACCATCCGCCGGGCCGGCCCGATGATAATCAACGACACACTCAACGATCCCCTATTCAAGAACAACCCGCTCGTCACCGGTGAGCCCCGCATCCGCTTCTACGCCGGCTACCCGCTGATTGGTTCTGGCGGCTGGGCCGTCGGTACCTTGTGCATCATCGATCAGAACCCCCGGGACTTCACGGTGGAGGATCAGCAGGTGCTTCGGGACCTGGCCGAAGACGCCCAACGCGAGATTGATGACTGAAGGCTCCCTGCTTCACCACCGCGCCGACGGGAGCGACGCGGAATCACCGATAACGACTCCTCCACCAGCCATGCGGCGCTCACCGCCAACATCGGGGAACAGCTCCGGCCCCCACGCGGCGGTCATACGGTGATCACTGGGTTTGGGCACGATCGTGTACCGAGTGCGGGCCGGCGGTGCCCACCGCTGATCTCAGCTCGTACCGGAGGCGCTCAGCACTCGCTCGACGTGAGCTTCTGCCCACGAGTTGTCGAGGGTGCCGCTGCGTAGCAGCCAGCGGTGAAGGAGGGGCCCGACAAGGATTTCCGCTAGTTCCTCAGCTCTTTCTACCCCGCCGCGGTGGAGGCGTCCGGCAACGGCCTGCATCTGGGGTTCGAGCAGCAGCTTGCGGTATTGAGTCGCCAGTATCAGATCGGTCTGGATCGCGGCCGTGACCGAACGCAGCAGCGGCTCCGTCGTTGGATGGCAAAGTTCGGCGATCGTCTCTTGTACGAGCTCGATGAGGTCAGCTCGCAGATTGCCGCTGTCTGGAACAACGACGATGCCATCAGGGCTTTGGCTGCGTGCCAGAAGGGCGTCGAACAAGATCGCCCCCGTTGACGTCCAGCTGCGGTAGAGCGTCTGCTTACCCACTCCAGCTCGCGAGGCCACACCCTCCATTGTGAGCTTGGTGAAGCCCTCAAGGGAGGCAAGAGAGAGTACCGCTTCATGGACGCGAGCACGCGTTCTCCTACTAGCCATCTACTTACCCTAGCTCAAAAAACGAGACGGTCCGTCTCGTTTTTCGGTAGCCTGTGTTCATGACAACCTCGCAGACCTGGATGATCACGGGAGCCGGACGCGGGCTCGGACGCGCCCTTACGCTTGCCGCGTTGGAAGAGGGGCACACGGTGGTTGCCACCGTCAGAGGCGAGCATTCCCTGCCCGCGTACGACCGGCTGCACGTCCACCGGTTCGACGTCCGCGATCGTTCCGCAGCGGCCGCCGCCGTCGATGCCGCTGTTGCGGCATTTGGGCGCCTGGATGTTCTGGTGAATAACGCCGGTTACGGACTTATCGGAGCAATTGAGGAGGTATCCGAAGAGGAAGTGCGGTCGCTACTCGATACGGATCTTCTTGGCCCCCTATGGCTTTGCCAGGCTGCGCTTCCGGTCATGCGGAAGCAGGGTGGAGGCCATATCGTTCAGATCTCCACAGTCGGAGCGGTCGGGACGATGCCAACTCTCGGTCTGTATAACGCGGCGAAGTGGGGCCTAGAGGGATGGACCGAGGCGATGGCCGCGGAGGTGGCCGCATTCGGGGTCCATGTGACCATCGTTCAGCCCGGCTCGATTGACACCGATTGGGCCAGCAGCAGCATGCGGTTTGCGAAACCGATGCGCCCCTACGACGACCTCCGCACGACTCTCTTCGGGACACCCGACGTTCCGTGGCCGGTCGACGGCACTGCCGGAGGTACAGCACCTGCCGAAATCGCCGCGGGGATCCTCACCCACATTGCCGACCACGACGCCTGCCGGCTCCGACTCCTTGCCGGCGACGACGCGCCCGGTCAGGTGAAAGCAGCGTTGGAGAAGCGCAGACAGGACTACGCGCTCGACCCGCGCTGGCAGCCATTCGAGCAGGGCAATTAGAATTAGCCGTCTGCTCACCCAGTCAGTCTCCATCGCAGGTGTTGCGTCGAGCACAACCGAGTGCCGCAAGGGGATGGGCTTACGTGCAAGTGTTCTTGATTGCACACACTGTTCTCGACGGGTGGCTATCAGCTTCGAGTCAGCTCCAGCGTTCCCAAGTCCGCCGTGACCAGTGCTGCTGGTACTCCCGGGCTTTGGTCTCGTCGATGCGCCGAGGTGCAAAGTGTCTAGTGTGGCCTCAGGCGCATCTTGGACAGGTGGTCCAGGCCATGAGGGGCATAGGCCGTTCGCTCACCGTCCCGTAAGTGGGTGGGTTTCAGACGCATGGTGAGACGGTAGGACTGTCACAGCAGCGAATAGCCGGGTTCACTCATGCTTCGCGCGGGGGCGACCACGATCAGTCACTTTGTAAGGTTTGCCGTCTTGATCATATGTGGTCCATTCACCAATCGGCTCACCTGCCTCGAAATGCCCGGACCGCTTCAGGGTGCCATCGATTCTGTACCACTCCCAGTAGCCGATCGGGTTCCCGCTCTCGATCCGCCCCTTCGACCACAGGGTAGTCCCGTTCGCGTGGTACTTGATGGTGTAACCGTCGATGATCTCGACCTTCTTCGTGTTTGCAGCCATGCACCAACTTTATGCCGCGAGCGATTCTTAGACGCCTATGTCGCAACAACGTCCCTCGTCCCGTAGGCCGGTCCCATGTCGTGCGGTGTCCTGGAGCCCGCTGGTTGGATGCGCCCTGCAGGCGTTCGAGGTACGTATACCCAGCATGGTGATGTGCACGATGAGGGGTGCCAACAGCAACGCGTTTTCCACAGGTCCTCGACTGGATGCTCTGTCTCCGCACACCCCATTAGTGAGGTGTGCATGAAGGACCCATTGAGCACCGGTAGGTATTGCTACGCCTCAAGCGGATTGTTGGTTGGGCAGAGTGCACCACTTCCTGCGTCAGGTGAGGGAAATGACTTCGTAGGTATGGCCTGCGGCGCGCAGCCGCTCAACCAGGACATCGCCGAGGGCGGTCGCTGGGGTCAGCGATCCCGCGGCGGGCGGCAGGCGGTCGCCGTCGAGGGCAAGTGAGAGCGCTGTCTCCCCGGCCATCACGGCGGTGGCGGTGTATCCCGGGTCGCCGGGCCCGGCTACGACGGCCCGGTACCGCCGGCCGCTCTCGGTGGAGGCAGTCACCTGAGAACGGAACCAGCCTGAGCGCCGCGCGGCCTCGCTCGGGCCTTCACCGGGCGAGGGAAGGACGCGGTCCAGTAGTTTCCTCGTAGGGGGTAGGGCCAGTGCGGCTCCGAACACCCGAAGGCCGAGCGCCGTCGCTCCGGCGATGACGGCACCGGCGGGCCCCCGACCCGTGCCCATCACCTCGCCGTACCGCAGGGACCGGCCGTAGGCCCAGCCCTGCAGGGCGTTGCTGCGGCGCACGATCCGCGTATTCGCCGCTGCCATGATGAAGGGCGCGGTCCGCAGGCCGTCCTCCGTACGGCCGACCCACCCCAGATCCGCCGGCTGCCGGGTCGAGGGTTCCGCCGTCCGGTCCGGACTGAGGGAGTAGGGATCGCCCGCGAGCGATCGCAGCACAGGGTCCGACCGCATGCCGTCGAGCTGCCCACGCATCGACTCGATGGTGCCGCCGCTGAAGCCACCCTTCGCCCTGGCGACGAGCTGCACCCCGGTCAGTCCGCCCGCGCCGTCGGCCTCCACGGCCTGGTGTAGGAGGAGCACCGCGAGGTCCGACGGGACGGAGTCGTAGCCGCAGGCATGGACGATCCGTGCACCGGTAGTCCTTGCCAGGGCGTCGCAACGGTCGATGGCTTCACGGAGGAAGGACACCTCGCCCGTCAGGTCCCCGTAGTGGGTGCCGGCGCGGGCACACGCCTCAACGAGGGGCAGTCCGTACTTCGCGTAGGGACCCACCGTGGTGAAGAGAACCCTGGTGCCCGCGGCCAGCGCAGCAAGCGAGCCGGGGTGATCCGAATCAGCCTCGATGAGGGCCCACTCGTGTACGGCGACGGGCAGTCTGGACCGTACGGCCTCGAGCTTCACTCTCGACCTCCCGGCGAGCCCCACGCGCAGGTCCGGCGGAGCGTGGTCCGCAAGATATCCGGCGATGAGTTCACCGACGAAGCCGGTCGCACCGAAGAGGACGAGGTCGTGGTCGCGCGCTGGGGCCTCCATGCCAGCAGTCTTCCACGGCAGCGGCCGGACCGACGCCGCGAAGTGCCTAGCTCTCCTGTACCTGAAGCGCCCCGTCACCCCGAAACTAGATCGCAGATCATTACTGGATCGCGAGGGCCGATGTCCTGACCAATCATCTACTCGTCAGGTGTTGCGTCGAGTACAGTTTGCGCATCATCGGCCATGCACAGAAGGATCGCTCTTTAGGACCCGGTGAGGGTTTTGCGAAGGCGTATGGGCTACGGACTGTTGCTGCTTGAAGGTGGAGTGCTGGGCGGCTTCAGTGCAAGTGGGCCGGACCCTGTAAAGCAAACGAATGATTTGCTGATCCGTGCGAGATCACTTCATGTGGGTGGGTGAGTGCTCCAGGAGCGTGCTTCATCGACGAGGGCGCGCACCGCGGCGGTGGCGGGCGGGCTGGGCTGGGCGGTAGTGACGGCCCAGGTCGTCCGTCTAAGGGAGGTGCCTGTAGCGCGGACCGGCACCCAACACACCCCTCGGGGAATAACCGCAGCGACGCTGCCCGGCACGAGTGCGATGCCCAGGCCCGCGGACACCAGACCGAAGCGAGCGGGCCAGCCATGAACCGAGAAGGCGATCTTCGGGTCGGGCAGGTCCGGCCAGGCGCCGAACTCGGGCGAGCCGTTGGTGCTCGCGCCCACGATCCACCGTTGGTCGGTCAGGTCGTGCACGCTGACCTCGGTGCGACCGGCGAAAGGATGGGCTTCTGCGACAGCGACCCCGATGCCGCGTCCGCCGCGCACCTCTGTAAGGTCGAGGCCATCGAGCTCGTAGTCAGGCAGTCCCTGACCGGTCGCCAGGACGGCGACCTCCAGGCGGCCCCGCCGCAGGGCTGTGAGCTGGGACGGTGTCGAGGATTCCATCAGCTGAACCTCCACGTCCGGGTGTGCGGTGAGCAGGCGCGCTACCGCGCGCGGAATGAGGTGCGCCATCGCGGTGGGGTAGCCGCCCAGAACCAGACGCCCAGCGAGCCGGTCGTGTATCCCGGCCAGTTCCTGCTTAGCGGCTGCTAAGCGTTCAAACACCTGTCCGGCATGCCGGACCAGCACCTCACCCGCTGCTGTTGGACGCACCCCCCGCGCCCGCCGTTCGAACAAGGGCCCGCCAGTTGCCCGCTCGCTCGCCGCGACCTGACGCGATACCGCGGACTGGGTGTAGCCAAGGTTCTCGGCGGCCGCGCTGAAGGAGCCGGCGCGGGCCACTTCGAGGACCACGCGCATCCCAGTCAGCGTCACTTCCGTCATGACTTCCATTGTATGCCGGGATGGCATGGCTGCGGTGCGATATTGTCGCTTGTGGCATGGATGCAGGGCGTGGAACCTATTAGTGGCCTCCAAGAGGAAAACCATGATTGGAAGGAACCCCATGCCCCTTTACACCCGAGATGAGCTCGTGGCCCGCCTGGTCCGTGCAGGAGAGCTCGAGGTTTCCGGCGAGCACCCAGAGGAGGTGGATTCCTACTTTGACACTGAGCGCTTCCGCTTCCATGGGCCCGACGGTTTCGAATCGGACTACGCCGGGCTCAGCGCCTACTTCGCGTCGTTACGGGACGCGTTCGACGACCGCAGCATCCGGCGCGGCATCGTCGTGGTCGAAGGTGACCTCATCGCCTGCCAGACCTGGATCGAGGGCACCTTCGTCCGCCCCTTCACGCAGTCCCCCGTCGGGCTCCTGCAACCCAACGGAGCCCGGATCGTCATGGACCTGATCAACATCTTCCGGATGGACGATCGGGGTCGGCTTCTGGAGGAGTTCGTGCGCACCGACAACCGCAGCATCCTCAGGCAGCTCGGCGCGACCGAGGCCTGAGCGACTCATCACCCACTTCCGCGACCGAAGGCCCGATGAGAAAGGCCAACTATAAGAAACGGTGAAGCCTGCGAGGTGGCTAGCTCTCGCGCGCACCGTCTAGGGGAGCTGTCGTGCCAATGACAGCTCCCCTACTCCTTCAAGCTAAAGGAGAGACAAACTTTGCGCCAAGTACACCTGATGCAACAGTCGATCAGCCCTCGACTTAAGTGGCTATAGGGATGCTCGAAAAGGTACGACTTGCGTGCGTCCAGCCGGGCTTCCGATTGACTATCAGCTTTGTCGTCGAAGGATCCGTTAACCCGACGGACTGGGGACCTCAGCTATGAGTTGGGGAAGGCCAGTGCTCAGGAAGCGGGTGACTCGTAGGCGGCGAGGTTCTCGGCCAGTTCGATGCAACGCAGGCGGGCCGGGGAGAAGTTGTAGGGCATTTTTCCAACTGCTTCGACTGCGCTCATGCTAGACCGCGACCCGATCCTGCCCAGGCGAAGCAGGGACCGCGAGCTAGCGATTCGTGAGCACCATCACCACGAGCAGGCTTAGGTGGCATCGACCTCAGGTTTGCTCGCGAGAGGGGATAGAGACACAGAAGGCGGCTGCGCGGGATTCGGAGGCCGACCCTCCTTCGCGGATGTCTTTGCCGAACCACGGATAGACAGGCCCCGTGTTGCCGCGGCTGAGCATGAGGTCGACGCGGCCTCCCGCGAGGTGCTGCAGGGTTGCGAAATCCTCCGCGATCTTTACCGGGTCGCTGGTGGTGATCAGAGTCGTGGACGTCGATAGGGTGATCTGCGACGTCAAAGCCTCGATGTAGCCGAGGATGGTCGTGTTGGACGACGAGATGAAGCGCCGGTTGTGGTGCTCGCCAATGGCGTAGATGTCGAAGCCGACCTCCTCGGCGTGGACAGCGACGGAAATAATGGCCGCAAAGTGCTCGGTCGCGGTGACGGTAGTGCCGGTAGAAGGTACGCGAGGGCGGGGATGGGTCTCAGGATGTCAGCGGCAGATTGCGCAGCGCCAGGTCGGCGACGTCCTCGAGGTCGGAGCGCGGGGCCCCGCTGGCGGCCTGCACGGCGATGCCATTGACGACCGTCATGAGGTACCGCGCGAGAAGATGCGGGTTGGCCTGTGGGGGCAGGTCTCCGAGAGCCGCCGCTTGTTCGAACCGCCGTCGGAGGCCGGTGTAGCCGTCCTCACGCCATGCGATGAGCGCATCCCGTGCCACGGCCCCGGCCTTTCCCGCAGCGAGGGAACCCTGAACGCTCAGGCATCCCGGGGGCGAATCGGGGAGGGTGGTTGCCTCGACGGCGCCCATCACGAACGCGTGCGCTACCTCCGCCGCGGTGTCGCGTTCGAGTGCGCGGCTCACATAGGCGGCGGGGCCGGCCGCGTACCGCGTCATCGCCTTGCGGAAGAGGGATTCCTTGTTGCCAAACGCCGCGTACATGCTCGAGCGTGTGATGCCTAGCGCGTCGGTGAGGTCTGTGAGGCTGGTGCCCTCATAGCCTTGCGCCCAGAACACCCGCATCGCCCGCTCCAGGGCCTGGTCAGTGTCAAACTCCCTGGGCCGCCCTCCAAGATTTACGGATTTCACGGCGTCACCTTCCTGCTCTATACATGACACGCGGGTCTCGGGTGAAGCTTAGCGGGTCTCCGGGACCTGCGAACACGAAGGTCCCGGGACCGGCTGAGGTGCGGGCGACGAGCCCGCCGGGGCGTTCGCACGGACCGGCACAGGTGTCCGGTTTCTGGCCGATCCTGCGCCGGCGCCCATGCGCAGCGGGCGGGGGTTGATCGGGAGATCGAACCCCGCCCGCATGCGGCTTCGCAGCCCCTGGCGTGGGACGCCGCTAGCTGGCGAGCTGCTTCTGCAGAGCCTCCGCGTCGTGAAGTGCCGACATGTGCACGAACTTGCCGTCCCGCACGGTGTAGATGGCGTACTCGACGATCTCGAACTTCCTGCCGGTCGGTGCGGCGCCAAGCCATTCCTTGGTGGGGGTTCCGGTATTGATCAGGCGAACGGCGAGGCTGTCACCATGGATAGCCAACTCCTGGGTCTCCCAATGGAAGTCCGGAACCGGGTCGATGATGCTGTGCAGCTGAGCGACCAGCGCCTCACGGGTGCTTGGCTCGCTGTGCATGACGATCGATTCGTGGACGAACTCATCCATCCGGTCGAACTCGTGCGCGTTCAACGCCTCGATGTAGCGCTCGTAAAAGTCCCGCAGGTTGAAATCAGACATGGTGGTGCTTTCCTGTTCTTCTCTGTGCCAAGGTGGCCGTCAATCATCAAATAGTCACGAAGACCTCCGCTAGAAAGGTGCGGAGGTTGTACTCGCCATTAGGTGTAACTGCGCAAGTACAGGTTCTATTCCGATCGATCCAGATCATCGCCATCTTGGTCGAGGTCTCCTGAAAGATGACCGACGCACCCGGTCCGGGTGCTCCCAATCTGGGCGGGTCAACGGCGGCTTCCGACGTCCGAGGGAGCGGACCTAGGGCTGCTGGGGCGGTGTTGGCCGCAGTCGCCGTTCATGGTTTCGAATGGGCGGTAAGTGACCTCTCGGACCATGCCTTGTCGAGCGCTTCTGCCATCACCGAAGCGTCCTGCAGACCCGCGAGACCGTACTTTCCGTCGATGACGAAGAACGGCACGCTGCGGATCCCGTAGGAGCCGGCGGCAGCCTGGTCGGACCGCACCGCCTCGAGGTGTTCTTCCGCCTGCAGGGCACGCACGGCGTCGTCACGATCGAGTCCGATCCCCTCGGCGATCTGCCCGAGCTGTTCAAGATCGGAGACGTTGCGGCCGTGAGTGAAGTATGCGGCAAAGACTGCTTCCTCCGCTTCCAGTTGCTTGCCGTGTGCCTTGCTGTAGTGGATGAGCTGGTGGGCGCGTGAGGTGTTCGTGAGCAGGGCGGTGTCAAAGTTCAGATCGAGTCCAAGACCCCGGCCCCGCTCGGTGACTTCCTCCAGCAGGGCTGCAGCCTGGTCTGGGCTCATGCCCCTGTTGGCCACGTTGAAGTCCAGAACGGACTGGGTCTGACCGGGGGGCAGTTCTGGCGCGAGTTCGAAGCTGTGAAACTCCACTTCAATCGAACGGTTTTCCATGTGCGAGGCGCCGGTGAAGGACTGCACCGCTTCTTCCAGGCGCCGCTTGCCCATGTAGCACCAGGGGCACATGATGTCGGCCCACACGTCGATTTTCATGCTGGGAGCGCTGGCCTGTCGCGGGGAGGTGCTGGGGGTAATGCCTGCGGTGCTCATGATTTCTTGTTCTCCTAATCGTCGGGGAGGGAGTATGTGGGGTGGGTATCCCGGATCAGCGGCCGAGGCGGCGCGCGAGCTGCAGGTTGCGGATGAGCTCCTCCCTGCTCTGGCCGTCGACGTGGTGTCGCCACATCGGGGTGCCTGGGGCGCTGCGCCAGGATTCTTTCAGGGGACTGTTCTCGACAGCATCGAAGCCAAGGTCGTTGTAGAAGTCCGTGACGAACTCGACGGCCTCGGGGTAGTCACTGGAGACAACCAGGGCTTTCCGATCCGCAGCACCGGCGGGTCGGGCCAGACGGATCAGAGCAGGCTGGGTGTCGCTGGGGACGCGGATCTGGGCCCGTGCGTGGAACTGGACATGGGTGAACGCCTTGACGATTTTCGAGGCCGGAAGCTGCTCTTGGCGCAGTTCGTGGATGGTCTTCAGGCCGGAGTCGACGTCGGGGAAGTGGCCGTCGCGCCAAACCATGTAGTTGTTGTTATCGATGACGATCTTCCCGGCGAGCCCTTCGGCCGGCAGGAGGTCGTCCGGGGAGTAGGGAAAGCCCAGGAAGGCGACATCCGCTGCGGCTGCCGCGTCGGTCGCGTATGCGGCGGAGGCCAGCGGGCCGAGCTCGCGAACCAGTCCTGTCAGGGTTTCGGGGTTACGTGAGTTAGCGATGACGACGGTGTAACCTGCCGCCACTGAAGCACGAGCGAGCGTGCTGCCGGCCTGGCCAGCACCGAGTATGCCGATGGTTGTCATAAAAAGTGCTCCTTAGGGCAGGCGTGGCGCGGGTGCGCTGGCCTTGAAAGTGGGGTTGTGACTCGCGATGCTGGGATGCAGCCGGTCCCGTCCGGCGGCGGTTCGACTTATGAGCCGCCGCCGGGCGGGGGTTTAGTTGCTTACTGGAGTGGGGATGTGGTTCGCCCGTCGGCGGAGGCTGGTGAGGACCAGTCCGCCGAGGAGGGCGAGGATACCGCCGATGATGAGGGTTGCGCTGGCCGATACGCTGTCGACCAGCACGCCCCCGATGATTGCGCCGACCGCGATTGCGGTATTGCAGACGGTGACGATGAGGCCGCCGATTTGTTCCAGGCGTGCCGGTTCGGTGTGCGCTCCCCAGCTCAGGACGGTCGTCGGGACGCCGCCGAAGCCGAAGCCCCATAGGGCGACGGCGATGAACAGGCCGGCGGTCGATCCGCTGGTCAGGACCATGGTCAGCATGCCGGCGGCCACCAGGAGGGGGAACAGGAAGACCGCGGCGCGGAGGGACCGGTCGACGATGGGCCCGCTCAGGGCGGTGCCCAGGACATTGGCGATGCCGAAGACCAGGAGCATGACAGCCAGGCCCCCGGCGTCGATGTTCGAGACGCTTTCCGCTGCCGGGCGGATGTAGGTGAAGCCGCTGAAGTGGCCGCCGAAGATCAGCAGGATGGCGGTGAGGCCGGCGATGACGATACCCGAGCGCAGCGTGGCTCCAAGGGCGCGCAGGCCGCTGACGGCCGTTGGGATGAGGTGCGGCAGGGTGGCCGTCTGCGCGATGAGCGCGATGAGCCCGACGCCGGCGCCGAGGAAGAACACCCCGCGCCAGCCCCAGATTTCTCCCAGCCACGCGCCAAGGGGAACAGCGACGACGGTCGCGACGGACACGCCGGCGTTGATGATGGTCAGGGCGCGGCCGAGGTGGTCACCGGGAACCAGCCTGGCCGCCATCGCGGTGGCCATGGCCCAGAAACCGCCCAGCGCGATGCCGAGGAGGACCCGTGCCAGAAGCAGCACGGTCAGGCTGGGTGCCAGGGCCACGATGACATTGGACACGATGGCCAGTGCGGTCAGGCCGATCATGACGAAGCGGCGGTCCATCCGTGGAAGCACCACGGCGATGAGCAGCGCCGCGAACGCGCCGGCGATGGCGGTCACGGTGACGCTTTGGCCCGCGGCACCAATGGATACCTCCAGGTCGTCCGCGATCCGCGGCAGCAGGCTCGCAGGAAGGAATTCGGACATCACGATGGCGAAAATCCCGATGCCCAGGGAGATAACGCCTCCCCAGGAGGCAGGCCGGTGGGGTGTGGATTCTCGTGCGGATTCGTGTGTGGTGGTGCTGGTCAAGATGTCATCTCTCTGGTGCGGAAGGGCGTGGGCGTGGGAGAACATTCGGAGCCGATGGCAGGGACGGGGTACTGAGGTGAGCGCGGGGCGCTCACCTCAGCACCGCGGCCCGGCCGCTACCAGGAAACGTTGCCGTTCTCGTCCTGCAGCGTGCCGGTGGGGCCGTCCGCACCAAGGGTCGCCAGGCGGACCACGACGCGGGCGGACTCCTCCACCGGCCGGCCCACTCCGAAGGCTGCTGTCATGTCGGTGGCGGTCGTACCGGGTTCGACGGCATTGAACTTGATGCCTGGCTGGGACTTGGCGTACTGCACGGTGAGCATGGTCGCCGCAGCTTTGGACGCCGAGTAGAGCGCCAGCGGCAGATTGAATTCGGGTCGCTCGGGGTTGGTCACGGCCCAGAACGATCCAGCGGTGCTTGAGACGGCGACAACATTGGGGTTTTCCGACTTGCGGAGCAGGGGAAGCGCAGCCTCCGTGACACGGACAATGCTGACCGCATTCGTGTCAAAGGCGTGAAGGGCGGTGGGTCCGTCCAGCTCCGTGGGCAGAACTCCGGCATTGTGGATCAGGACGTCAAGGCGGCCTTCGCGCGCCTCAATCGTCGCGAGAGCGTCCCGGACCGAAGAATCATCGGTGACGTCAAGCTGTACAAAGCGCGCACCGATGGCCTCGGCCGCCTTCCGGCCCCGCTCCGAATCGCGTGCGCCGATGTAGACGACGTGCCCGAGGTCCACAAGCTGACGAGCGGTCTCGAAGCCGATGCCTTTGTTGGCCCCTGTGATCAAGGAGATAGTCATGATGTCCTATCGAAATAGATTGCGTGAATGGGTCGTTGACGACGGTATGCGCACACACTCATCCCAACCAGAGCCCTCCCGAGACCGGGGTGTGACAGGACCCCCCCTAATCCCATCCCGCAGCGAACCCGTACCGGGAGCTCGAAGAACTTCAGGGGCCGGGACCGGTGGCCCAGCCAGTGCGCTCGGGGCCTACCTGCGAGCCCGGAGGGAAATGATCAGCCCCGCCCAAGCAGGCATCCGCGCCGTCGGCGTCCGTCGTGTCCCCGGCCTCCGGCGCGAGGAGGTTGCCATGCTCGCCGGTATCAGCGCCGACTACTATCTGCGCCTCGAACGCGGCCGCGACCGCCACCCGTCGCTGCAGGTACTGGAAGCAATAGCCCGGGTCCTGCAACTGGATGACGACCACTTCACGCACTTGCTGTCCCTGGTGGCCGAAGTTCCGCGCCAGCGTCAGCGCCGCCCGCGCAGGGAGATCGTCCCGCCCGGGGCGTTGAAGCTCCTTGAGTCGCTGAATCAGCCGGCTTTCATCGAAGGGCGTTACTTCGACATCCTCGCGTCCAACACGCTCGCCAAAGCGCTCTCGCCACGACTGGACACCGGGAGGAACCAGCTCCTGGACTTGTTCCTGGACCCGGCGGAGCAGGCACTGCAGCCGCAGTGGAAGGACGTCGCGGAGTGCTTCATCGCCAATCTCCGCCAGTCCGTGGGAACCGACATCGACAACCCCAGGTTCGTCGAGCTCGTCGGTGAGCTTTCCCTGACCAGTCCCCTCTTCGCACAGCTCTGGGCCCGCTATGAAGTGCGCGGGCAGAAGGGAACCATGCTCCGCTTCAATCATCCACAAGTCGGCGAACTGCTTCTCAATCGCGAAAGGCTGAGCATCGGCGGTGCCGACGGTCTCATGCTTGTCGTGTACCACCCGGATGCCGCTTCCCAAGACGCAGACAAGCTCTCACTGCTCGCATCAGCAGGCCTACCGGTCACCTCCGGGTCAAAGCTTTCCCGAGCGGTCCGTTTCTCCAGCTGACCTGGCATCTGGATGAGGGGTGCGGGTGCGGCAGGAACCACACCGTCATGACATCGAGAGGGTCATCCGTCCATTCGAGAGCGCACTGCCCGCTCCGCTGCCATAAGCTGACGAAATATGGATCATCAGGGATTGGGTTAGACGCGATGCATCTTCTCAGCTTTATAGGATGGAGAATTTCCAACCCTAGCTGATGCTTGTTTCTCCGTGTCTTGCTCTACTAGAAGCCTGTCGAGGCAAAAGTTCAGGCCGGCCTCGAGATGCGCCGCAGAACCGGTGGAGAGAAGGATCCTCACGCCTCCTTCGATAGCGGCGATGACCGCTGCCGCCGTGAGCTGCGGATGGGGGGATACTACGCGAGTGTGACGCGCAGTATCCGTAGCCGGCATGCCCGGCACAATCGGAGAGTTTGACGGTTTCTCGCGACGTGCCGCAGGGCAGCGGGGTGGAATCGACCAATCGGAGCGCGTCATGCCAGGACGGGGTGTCCTTGGCCAGGGCAGTAGGAGAGCGGTTGTCAGGAAGGGCCACTGCTGGGCCTTAGCCCCAGCTCGCTCCGTCTGGTCAGGAGATGAGCCCACTTGAGGCAGTCTCATGTCCATGGACCATCGACCGTGGGACCGATGGCGTTGACGGTACGGATCTCAGATCTGTTGCGTGCAGGCGGTGTCCTGGTCACACCACGTGCCGCATCAGCTAATCCCTCAGCTGAACAAGGGGATCGGCACACGCGTGCAGCCAGCTGTATCACGCTAGGTGTTGCCAGGTCGCCTCGTCTGGAGGAGCACCGGTGGATGGTGTCCAGCGCGCCGCATCGGATGCTGATGGATACGGCTCACACATCCGGGATGTCCCGTGGAATGCCGGCGTGTCCACCGATGACCTTCATCAGGTAGACAGGGCCGAACCAACGTTGCGTAGATGGACCCGACACAAGATCTAGGGTGCTGAGGGCCAACCCGACACCATTGGCAGTCAGCCGGCGAGGCATACGCGGCGGAACGACCAACTCCAGAGCTGCTGTCATGGAAACGGCCGCCAGATAGCGCGCCGCTGCCCGCCGCCACGACCCGTCTGCAATCAGCGGCAGGACGATCGGCTGAACATGGGCGACCGCGAAGACCAGGCGGGAGCGAAGTGGTGACTGCGCATACTTCTCCCGCGTGCCGCGCATTTGGAATGCAACCAGACCGCCAACAAGATCGAAGGCAACGAGGCCGACCACTGTGCCCCGCCCAACCCCTATCCTGCGAAAGGTCCCTGCTGCCGCCGCGGTGGCTGACAAGGTCGCGCAGGCGAGAACCGCCGCCGAGGCATTGCGTCCCATGGGGCCGACTACCTCCCCCCACATGCGCGCAAAAGGCCGTCCTCGCATGCTCCGATTATGCCGGAGACGACCCTCGGCAACCACCGAATCGCCGAACGTGCTTTTGCACGCGCAACCGCGGTGTTCAGCTCAGCGCGCCGACCCTGAGGATGCTGAGACTGGCAGAAATTGCCGATTACCTAGCATATGACGTTGACGGAATTCCTTGTCCGTTGCTGGTGGGGGAGTGCCTCACACCGGGAGCGGCGCAGCGGGACAATGGGCAGTCACTTCTGCGGGATGGGCGTAGAGCCTGGTCCCAGCTCCCAGCTCCCAGCTCCCGGCTCCCAGTTATCGGCTTCGCTTGCAGTGGCGTTGTAGAGTTTTTCCCCTGCGAGCGTGCCGGCGATTGCTGTTGTCGGGCATTCACCGGCCCTTTCAACCGTCGGCGGGGCCTGGACGGCGGGTGACTTCCCGGATACGGCAACGTTCCTTGGCGGACAGGCCGTCCGCGGAAATCGTAGAAACATGAGCGATTTTGACGCAGTGATTATCGGCGGCAGCGCTGCCGGACTGTCAGCGGCTCCGATGCTGCCCCCATGCTCGCGGCATCAGGGGAGACCTGATTCAATAATCTGCGACCGCGGAGCAGTAGCGCAACCGCCGCTAGGCCAGTTCCGCACCACCATAGGTCTGCCGCCCCCTCGAGGGGGGCGGCAGCTCTGGATCCATGGAGCTATCGGATGCAGTCAACACTTTCTCGTCCCCGATCCTTTCGGGGAGTGGCCGCAACGGTCGCAACCCTCGTGGCGCTCTCCACCGCGGGGTGCACCAGTGAGCCCGAACCGCCCGAGGAGGTTCGGATCGCTGCGGTCGGCGATATGAACGGTGCCGAGAACACCGCATCTGACAGCCCGTCGGGGCGGAACGGTGCGGCGATCACCGAGCTCGTGGAGAACGATGAGATCGACGCGTTCCTCGGGCTCGGGGATTTCCAGTACGACACCGCGTACTGCGAGGACTACGTGGACTATTGGATGCCGCTGTGGGGCGGCACGATGCCCAAGCTGTACTGGGTGTCCGCCCCCAACCACGACTGGGAACCGGGCCGCAATGAGAACCTCGACAACTTCATGAACGGCCAGTGCCCGGGGTCTTCGAAGAAGTCCGCGATTAACGAGGAGAGGGGGTGGATCTTCAACGGGGAACCGTATTCGAAGGACTTTGGGAACTGGCATGTCGCGTTCCTGTCCTCTGCACTCTGGCGGTACGACAAGTCGGAGGCCCGGGCGGCGACGAAGTGGCTGGACAAGGACCTCGCTGCTGCGAAGAAGGACGGAAAGCACCTGGCAGTGGTCTACCACGAACCGTACTTCACGTCGAGGACGGAGTCACACAAGCGGGCCACCAGCCACAAGCCGTGGATCGACGTGATGTGGAAGCACCGGGTCCGTCTGACCCTCTCAGGGTCACAACACAACTACGAACGGTCGTGTCCGGTGAACAACGACGATGAGTGCGTCCGGGACGGGATGACGGCATTCCAGGTGTCAACGGGGGGGACCGATCTCCGCCCCTTCACTAGCCGCCCGTCCTACATCGAGAAGCGGTTCAGCGACACCCACGGGTTCCTTCGGCTGACCCTGCGGGACGACGGGTCCTTCGACTGGAGATTCGTTCCAACCTCCGGGCCGAGCAGGGACTCGGGTACGCGTTCCGCACCATAAGAAAAGGTTGTGTCGCAACCGACCTCGCAGGCGCGCAACTGCGCTCTTCGTCAGGAGGCACGCTAGGAAGACATAGAAGGAACAGCAGTGGGGGGGGAGGGGGAGTCTCTCACGTGTTGGGTTCTCAATGGGGATAACTCGGCCGATACTTCCAGCTCTTCGGAGATTTCACAGTTCCCCGCTGGTGGGTCGTCCTCAGCACCAGCACCCAGCCGGCGATTCCTGCCGAAGATGCGTGCAATGGCCTGACGAACCCGCTGATCTTACGCTCCACTCCGGCAGCGGCGCTCGTACGAACTGTTCACTGGGGTTCGCAGATGAGCACTACTCCACCCGCTGGAGCGGCTGCCACCAGCTTCCGTCACGTTCGATCAGGATCGGCACATGCCCGAATATTTGCCAGGAATCTTTGTGATTGCTGCTGGCTAGCGATCAACGCCCGGTAGAAGATGGGTCACCGAGCGCGGGAAGGATGATTCAGGAGGAAACGAAGGTCAAATCGTCCTGGGTGCGAAGGGTCACTGCGCAGAATCTTGGGTTCTCACGACCCAGCCGACAAGATGCCCATCATGACGGCGGCGCCGATGCACGCTGGACACGGTGTGTTGCATAGCGCTCCCGGCTTCTGCCAACCCAGTTCTACCAGTTCCTGGATACCGCACCGAAACCTGGTCGATGCGCGTCACCCGGCCTGAATGCGGTCGCCGCCGCCGATTCCCTTGCTGCCACTACTCCCTGGGAGGCAGAGAGCTGACGCGTTGTCCGACTGAGCGCGCCCTAGGCTTAGACCGGGCGAGAACGACGCCGGCCACAATGATCAGGGCACCGAGCGGCTGATGCCAGGTCAGCGATTCACCCAGAATGGTCGCACCTGCGACCACGCCGACTACCGGGGTTAGATAGGTGACGGAGGAGCCAATGGTCGCTCCCCAGCCCGCGATGATCTGGGTGTTCCAGAGATAGGCCATTCCGGTGCTCAGGCACCCCAGACCGAGCATGGCGACGGCAATCGGCAGGTTGAGGCGAGCGGGTCCGGTCGAGAAGACCGGAGCGAGGGCGAGCGTGGTCACTGCGCCGAGGCCCACCTGGACGAACGCCACTGAAGCGGCAGGGAGACGGAGGGGGCTAATGAACTTCCGGATCCACACCATGGCGATTCCATAACACAGGGTCGCTCCGAGGCAGAGCATCTGACCGCGGAGGTTTGATGCCGAGGCACCAAGGCTCCACACTCCCACCACGACGGCCACTCCAAGAAAACCGGTCAGAATGCCGACGGCAGCCCGGGGTGTCAGCCGTTCTTCCGGAAGGGCAGCGAAAGCGATAAGCCCGGTGATGAGCGGTGTCGTCGCGTTGTAGATGCTGGCGAGACCGGAATCGATTTCGGTCTCTGCCACAGCGAACAGCGTGAAAGGGATAACACAGAGAAACAGTGAGATGAAGAAGAGGTGCGCCCACACGGCAAAGCCTCGAGGAAGGCGGTATCGTCCGGCCCCGACCACGATCGCCAATGTTGTTGCACCCAGGACCATCCGCCCGAGTACAACCTGCTGAGGGGACAGACCCTCCAGCGCGATCTTGATGAACAGGAAGCTCAAACCCCACACGGCAGCCAATAGCACGAACCGCAGTGCAAGGGCTACGTTACTCATCGGGGTCATGGAGGGGAGACTACGAGAAGCCGTGAAACCGAACCGGCGGGAATCGGACGGTGCATCGAATCCGGAGGTAGCTCGCAGAGTACGCCCGCCGTCCCACTCATATGGATGAACGCGTCCAGTCCGCCGTGAAAGCTCTCTGCGGCGCCTCCCGGAATCTGGAGGAGGACAAGCGAATTACTGGAGCGGTGTTGGCTGGTCCGACAAGTTCGCGTCGGTCTCGAAAGAAGTACCGCGCCTTGTGCAGGCGGCGTGCGTTCGGTCCCGGCCTGGTCCTATCCGTCGTGCTCCGCCGGCAAATCGTCGGCCAGCATCGATGAAGTGGCCGGGAGGGTCCGGGCGTTGTAGTCGATGATCTGCCAGCCGCGGTCGGCGTGTTCTTCCAAAACGGTCCAAGCGCAGTTGGCCATGCCGGCGAACATCTCGCGCATGTGGGCAGGGGCGTCAAAAAAAGCCATCAGTCCGCTGCGCAGGGCGGCTCCGTGGCCGACCAGGACACCGGTTCCGCCGTCCCGCAGGGCCAGGGCCGCCTCCCGCATCACGGTTTTCATCCGATCGTTCACCTCCGAGGGCAGCTCGGCGCCTGGGACCCGGTAATTCTCCTCGGTGAAGAACTTCCGATGGATATCCGGGTGTTGCTGACGGAACTCCCCGAAAGTGGTGCCCTGCCGGATGCCCACATCGTATTCGCGTAGCCGTTTGTCAAGGACCGTTTCGAGGCCGGTCAGTCGAGCCAGTTCGTCAGCGGTATGCCGGGCACGTTCCAGATCGCTCGACCAGATGAACTGGGGCTTGAGGGGTGCCAGGAGGTTCGCCGCCCGCCTCGCCTGGCGGCGGCCGGTAGCGTCGAGCGGGATGTCTGCGTGGCCCTGCGCCTTCTCCAGGACGTTCCATTCGGTCTGGCCATGCCGCCACAACACGAGACGGGGACGTGGGCCGTCGGCCCATACTTCCTGCATCAGTTGCCCTCACTTCCGCTTGTTTCCAATGGACAGGACCGTGATCCGGACCTGGACCGGTCCTGTCCAGGCGCTCGACGGTTCCGGATTGAAAGGGTACTGAGCTATTCCCAAAGGGCTGGCGGAACCGTAGGCTTCGAGCTGATCCTATCGATAGCCGGGACGGGGACCACCGGCGCCCTTGCTGAAAGGGAACCGGCATGCGTGCAGAGGTCCAGGATTGGTATTCGGCCCGAAGTTTTCAGGGCAGCGTGTTCGACCGGTGGGACCTCGTGGCGCGCAAGCAGGGCCAACGCGTCAGCGTGGTGCTTCCTGCGAAGAATGAGGCCGCAACCATTGGGGCGATCGTCACCGCGCTGCGTGTCGAGTTGATGGAGGAAGCTCCGCTCCTGGATGAGCTCATCGTGATTGATTCGAACTCTACGGACAATACTTCCGCCGTAGCGGCGAACGCCGGAGCGCGGATCGCGCACCAGGACCAGATTCTCCCGGACGCCGGATGCATTCCCGGCAAGGGCGAAGCGCTGTGGAAGTCCCTTGCCATCGCCTCGGGGGACATCATCGTGTTCATCGACGCGGACCTGCAGGGGTTCGACGCGCAGTTCGCCGTTGGCCTGCTCGGCCCGTTGCTGACCGACCCGCGGATCCAGTTCGTCAAGAGCTACTACGACCGCCCTCTCGACAACGGGGTCCGGGTCATGCCGGCGGGTGGTGGCCGCGTGACAGAGCTCGTGGCGCGCCCCCTGCTGAATCTGTTCTGGCCCCAGCTGGCTGGGGTTATCCAACCGTTGGCCGGTGAGTACGCCGCCCGCCGCAGCCTGCTCGAATGCATACCGTTTGTCTCCGGTTACGGCGTAGAGATCGGCATGCTGATCGACGTGCTGGAAACAGTCGGCCTGGGCGGCATGGCCCAGGTGGACCTCGGCGAACGCCGTCACCGCAACTCCAGCGATGGCGAGCTGGCCAGGATGGCGATGCAGATCCAGCTCACCGTGCAGTCGCGGCTGCACCGGCGCGGGCTCGCCCCGGCCGGCCCGCCCGCCGTGGAGCTGACCCAGTTCCTGCGTGACGGCGACCACTACGTCGGTGACAGCACCGTCATCGGGGTGTCCGAACGCCCCCCGATGCTGGAAATCGGCCAGCACTCCTTCACCACCGGCAAGTGGGCCTGAGCATGCGGATCCTGATCAACGCCGGACCATGGCTTCCCGTCCCTCCTTCCGGCTACGGCGGCATTGAAACGGTCATCGCCACCCTGGTCCCGGAACTGCGCCGCGCCGGCCAGCACGTCACCCTGGCCACCGTCGGCGCCAGCACGATCGAAGCGGACAGCTACCTGCATCCGGTGGCCGAGCCGCAGTTCGCCTCGATCGCCCGGCCCTACAACCAGGTATCGGGTATCGCTCACGCCCAGATGCAGGGGATTGTGAAGGCAATCTACGACGGCGGCAGCTGGGATCTCGTCCACGATCACCTTGAAGTCGTGGGGCCGGCCGTCTTTGCCGCCATGGGCCGGGCCGCCCCGCCGGTGCTGCAGACGATGCATTGGGACCTGGCCAAGCACAAGGCGTTCTACGAATCATTCGACGGCCGCGGCCGGGTCCGGTTCGCGGCGGTATCGCAGTCCCAGCTGGACAGGGCACCGGAGGCACTGCGGCGCCAGACAATCGGCGTCGTCCCGTTGGCGGCTCCGCCGGCGCTCGAAATCCACGCGGACAAAGCAGACCACGCCCTGGTGCTGGCCCGCATCACCCGGGACAAGGGACAGGATGCAGCCGTTCGGATCTGTCGGCAGGCGGGCCTGCCGCTGGTGCTCGCGGGGCCGGTCGCCGGCATCAACGATCCTGAAGAGCTGGATCGCCGTCTGGCCGCCGGCGACGCCCAGTTGATGTCCCATCCGGATGTTGCCTACTTCGAGGACGAGGTCCGTCCGTTGCTCGACGGCGACCGTTACCGGTGGATCGGAGGAATCGGCGGCGAGGTGAAGGAACGTGTACTGCGTTCCGCGCAGGTGCTGCTGGCGCCCAACCGGTGGGCCGAGCCCGGAGCAACAGGGGTGGTGGAAGCCCTATCACGGGGCGTTCCCGTCGTCGGCACGCCGCTGGGAGTGCTGCCCTCACTGGTGCAGCACGGCCGCACCGGGTTCCTTGCCGCCCACGAACAGGATCTGGCCGGGTTCCTTCACAAACTGGACAGTATCAATGCTGAGGACTGCATCGAGGCGGCGTCGGTCTGGACGCCGGAGGCGATGGCTGCCAGCTACCTGCGTCTGTACGACCAACTACTTTCGGAGGTCCCATGACCGTGAACGTAGCCCTCATCGGTGCCGGATCGGTGGGGCAGCGCCATGCCTCAAACCTGCAGAGGC
Source organism: Arthrobacter zhaoguopingii (assembly GCF_009828605.1). Taxonomy (NCBI): domain Bacteria; kingdom Bacillati; phylum Actinomycetota; class Actinomycetes; order Micrococcales; family Micrococcaceae; genus Arthrobacter; species Arthrobacter zhaoguopingii. The sequence goes on from NZ_WIAE01000012.1 coordinate 53,201, forward strand.
TCGGTGTCCGGATCACCAGTGTCACCGACGCCCAGCCGGCCGCGGCCGAAAGGCTGGCCCGTGACCTGGAAGCACCGGCGTTCACCGACCCCGATACGGCGCTGGACCTGACGGAGGCCGACGCGGTCTATGTGTGCGTGCCTCCCTTCGCCCACGGTCCGGGTGAGCGCGCCGCACTCGCCCGGGATCTGCCCCTGTTCGTGGAGAAACCGGTCGGCCTGGGCCGGGAAACCGCCGAGGAAATTGGAGTGCTCGTCGGAGCCGCCGGTGTAATCACGGGCACCGGCTACCACTGGCGCTGTATGGACGCTATGGAGCACGCACGCGACCTGCTGGCCGAGGCACCGGCCTTGCTGGCCAACGGCTACTGGCTGGACAAGCGCCCGCCGGTTCCGTGGTGGGGCAGGGTGGACCGCTCCGGCGGCCAGGTGGTGGAACAGCTGACCCACATCCTAGACACTGCACGTTTCCTGCTCGGAGAAGTCGTCGAGGTCTACGCCGCCGGCGTCCGGGGGGCCACTGCCGCCGACGCGCTGCCGGCAGGCGGGGCGCCGGACGACGTCGACGACGCCACGGCGGCCACCATGCGCTTCGCCTCGGGAGCGGTCGCGACGCTGGCTGCAACGTCCGTGCTGGCGGCCAAGCACCGCGCCGCTCTGCACACCGTGAGCCGCGGCCTGTACCTGGAATTGTCGGAATCCGGCCTCAGAAGCTTCGACGGCACGTCCCGCAAAGATCTTGCCTGCGGGGAAGATCCCCGCGTAGCGGTGGACCGGGAATTCATCCAGGCCGTCCGCGGCGAGCGGGAATCCACACGCGCTCCCTATGCCGAGGCCCTGCGCAGCCACCGGCTCGGTTGCGCCATCGCTGAATCGGCCCGCACCGGACTCCCGGTGAAGCTGCCCGAAGAGCGCTCCGCTGCACCAGGAGCGCCGTCATGATGCGCCGAAACCTCGTCCTCCCGGCGCCTGGAGTCCTCGAAATTGTCGAGGAGCAGCTGCCCGAAGTCCCGGAGGGCGGACTGCTGCTCGAGACACTTGTCACGGGCTTGTCCGCGGGCACCGAACTGGCGTTCGTGAAGGGGGACCACCCGGGGCTGCGGTCGCGCCTGGATTCCGACCTGGGCCTGTTCCTGCCGGACTCCGCTGGCACTGCTTACCCGGTTCGCCGACTTGGCTACATGGAGGTCGCCCGAGTAGCCGCATCGCGGACCGCCGCCTTCGCGGAAGGGGATATCCTCGCCGGCGCGTACGGGCACGCCACCGCCCATGTGGCAGACCCGCTGAACGACCACCTTGTGCTGCTGGGCGACGACCTTGACCCGCTGCTCGGCGTCTTCGTGGCACATCTCGGACCGATCTGCGCCAACGGCCTGCTGCATGCCGCAGCCGAGGCAACTGGCGGCCAGGCCCGAACCCTCGCCGACGGTGTGGATGGACGTCAGGTGCTGGTCACCGGAGCCGGCCCCATCGGGCTTCTGACCGCCTTGTTCGCCCGGTCACTCGGCGCACGGGAAGTCGCCATCGCGGACTCGGACCCGCTCCGCCGCCGGCTGGCTGAAGAACTGGGATTCCTCGCCCTGGACCTTGACGACGATCCCGGCAGGCTATTGAAGACACGGTGGCGCCACGGGCCGGCGGACCGGGGCGCCGACGTCGTATTCCAGTGCCGCGGACGTCCCGAAGCACTCCACACGGCCCTCCGCGCCGCCCGCCCCCAGGGAACTATCATCGATCTGGCCTTCTATACCAGCGGAGGGGACGCCGTTCGGCTGGGGGAGGAGTTCCATCACAACGGGCTGAACCTGCGCTGCGCACAGATCAGCCGGGTGCCGCGCGGCCTGGCAGGGCACTGGGACAGGGCACGGCTTTCCGCCGAGACCGTGAGACTGCTTCGCTCCCACGGCGATGTGATCCGCAAGCACCTGGTGAGCGATGTCGTACCCTACGAGGACGCACCGCGGCTCATGCGTGAAGTATCGCTGCGCGAACGGCACGTGCTGACCGCCGTTTTCGCTGTGGCTCCCGCATACCTCTGAGTACGAATCCGTTGTCGCCCACAAACCGGCACCTCGCCCGCGTGTCTGGTTGGTGCCCGGGGGAGGGATGAGAATGGTCTGATCGCCGCGTCTGCCAGTTGGGCTGGTGAACCAGGAGAACCGTGTGCCCGGACGGGAAGGAATCGACAATGAGGCTTCTGCTGACATCTGGAGGCATCACCAATGCCTCGATTCACGGGCGGCTGGTGGAGATGCTCGGCAAGCCGATCGAGGACTGCAAGGCCTTATTCATCCCGACCGCGCAATGGGGACATCCCATGTGCTCACCGCAGTCGGTGTGGATGACGCTGGCCCGCCTCGGGCCCGGCCAGCAGGGCCTCCTCGATCTGGGTTGGAAGTCAGTCGGCGTGCTGGAGCTGACGGCGCTACCCAGCGTTGCACGATCCCGCTGGTTGCCCTGGGTTCTGGAGGCAGACGTTCTTCTGGTGGATGGGGGAGAGGCAATCTACCTCGCGCATTGGATGCGGCAGTCGGGTCTGGCAGATCTGCTGCCGTCCCTCACCGACACCGTCTGGGTCGGCGTGAGCGCTGGGAGCATGGTGATGTCTCCGCGGATCGGCGCGCAGTTCTTGGACTGGAACCCCAGTGGGGGCGACGAAGCGCTCGGTGTGGTGGAGTTTTCGATCTTCCCCCATTTGGACTATTCGGGGTGGTCCGCGAACACGTCCGAGAGCGCGCGTCTGTGGGCTATGGAAATTCGTGGACCCGCTTATGCGATCGACGACCAAACGGCGATCTCCGTCGTGGATGGCACGGTGAACATCATCTCCGAAGGGCGCTGGCAGCAGTTCAATTCCGAAGCCGAGCAGAAGCGCTGAGCATCATTCGCTGAGCCGACGAGCGGTGTGGACCGTGTCCACACTTCGGTCTCGGACTGGGCCGTGCCGGTGCCGGACCGGTTCATGGGGAAGCGGCGGGGTAGGTGCATGACTGTGCTGCGGGATTTTGCCTGGTCATCCTCCCGGGTGCTGATTCTCGCCTCGCACACCGGCTGTCGGCCACGATGAACTGGGCCGTAGGCGCACTGGAACCGCTGCACAAGCCGATCCCTCAGCGGGCACTCTCTCGGGCAGGTTCAGCGCGGCACCGGGGTGGGAACCTGTCGCTGTGATTTGGCGGGTGAAGGGCCACCTAGGGCGGTGATGCCGCAGATGATCGCGGCGACGATAAATGCAGGGCCGGGTTCCAGTGTTTCGATCAGGGCGCCGATCAGTGTTGCTCCCAGGGCTTGCCCCAGGACGAGGCTGATGAAGAGCACTGACGTGCCGGCGGCGTTGCTTTCTGCTGTCTGAGCCGCCCAGGTGATGAGCACCGATGTCGTGGCGGTGTAGGCGAGTCCGAACAGGGCCGCCGCGCCGAAGCTGGCGGCGATGCTGTGCGGCGCGATAGCGAACATCCCGGTCGCGAGCGCGACGGCCAGTACGGTGACCAGCCACGTGGTCTGGAGGGTATGCCGTGCCAGCCAGGAAGAGGTGAGTGCCGCTGCCGCTCCTCCGATACCGAGCGCTATCCATGCGGCGGCAGAGGTTTCAACCGCCATCCCGCCATGGCCTTCAAGAAGAGTCCGGCCGTGGACCCAGATCGCGGAACTGCCGATGCCGAGAATGAAGGCGGCCGTGAGCGGACGCCTGAGCGGACGTAGACCGGCGCTTCGATGCCGCGTCCGAGGTACTGGCGGGCGGCGGGAGCCCGGACGGGAGCTCTGGATGGAACCACCGCGGGAGGTATCTGATTGCAGTACGCCGATCATTGCGCTGAAGGAGATGACAGCGATCAGTGCCCAGGCAAGGCGCCAAGAGGATCCAAGGACCAAGGAGAAGGTCCCGGCAGCCATGACGCCGAAACCGGTACCTGAGTTCACGACCGATTGAAGCTTCTCCTGCCCTGTTTCATTAACATTGCGTTGCACGAGTTCCACTAGGGCAGGGGAGGCGAACCCGGCGCCCATTCCTGCGAGAAGTACTGCTCCCACGAAGACCGTCGTGCCGGGGGCCGCAGCGATACCCGCACTTCCTCCGGTGGCCGTCAGCCCGGCAAGGACAACGACCACGCGGGGGTGGGTCGGCGCATAGCGGAATCCGAGCACTGCTGAGACGCAGTAGGTGACGGAGGCTCCGGAAGCCAGCAGGCCGCCGATCGCGGGGGTGAGGGCGAAGGTTTCCGAAAAGGCGGGAAGGAAGAGGCCGTATCCGAGCCTCGCCAGGCCGTAGGTGGCCGCGATGAGCGCCACGGATGCCGCGGTGAAAATCAGGCCCGTGGAGCCGCTCCCACGCTGTAACGATCGTTTCATTGAAACGAACGTTATAGGATGAGGGCATGAATGTACACCCCAGCGCACGGGAACGATTGCTTGACGCCACCGAGGATCTTGCTTTTACGCAGGGGGTGGCGGCCACGCCCGTGGACGAGATCCTTCGGAGTGCGGGTGTGGCCCCGGCGACTCTGTACGCGCACTTCGGCAACAAGGAAGGTTTAATCACTCAGGCGCTTGAACGCCGCTTGGTGCGCTGGGATGAGGCGTGGCAGCTGGCCATCGATGGAGCCTCCACCGCCAGGGAAAGGTTGCTGGCTGTGTTCCCGGCCCTTAGGGAGTACCGGATAAGTGTGACGTCTGCCCGATGGTGCGCGTTCCTTGGGGTAGCTGCTGAATCACCTCGTCCAGGACCGGAACTGCAGAAGGCACTGGCCAGTGACAGCCGGCTGCTGACCGCGCGCCTGAAGGAGCTGGCAGTCCCGGTCGTCGGTGCAAACCAGGCCGACGCCTTGGTCTCACAGCTTGTCCTCGTCTACACAGGGGTGCTCGGAATGCTGCTCCGGGGGATGGATACTGAAACAGCCGTTGACCTCGGACTTCACATCGCAGGCGCCGCTGTCGATGCCATTACTTATTACCCCCATCCGGCGCCGGCGCACGGACTAACTTCCACCCCGGAGGCCGAGCAGACGATCTAGACTGGAGTTGCTGTCCCAGACCCTGCCAGCGTCCACGACCGGAAAGGGTCCGGTCGGATCTCAGGCAAGGGGTCAGCACATGCAATCTGGTAATACGCCCTCCCGGGCGGCCCGTCCTGAAACATCCCATGTCCCTCTCTCCGGTCATCCGCTGCAGGACCGGGCAGGGATGAGCGGCGGCGATCACCGGCCACACACGGTGGCGTTGTCTCCACGGAACAGTGTCATCGCCTCCTATTCGGCTCTGCTGAAACAGGTGCGCGGTGAGGGACTGCTGAGAAGATGCCAGCGTTTCTACCTCACGGTCGGCGGGTTCTTGGTCCTCGCGGCCGGTGCCGCGGCCGCAGGGTTTGTGATGCTGGGCGATAGCTGGTTCCAACTGATTGTCGCCGGCGTCCTGGGGATCATCCTCACCCAGTTCGCATTCCTGGGACACGAGGCCTCCCATCGGCAGATCTTCGAGTCGCGGGCGGTCAACGAGCGGGTCGGGCGTTTCCTTGCCGCCGGGGTGGTGGGGATCAGCTATGCGTGGTGGATCGACAAACATACCCGCCACCACAACGACCCCAACACGGTGGGAAAGGACCCAGACATCGCCATGGGCACCTTGGCCTTCCGGGAGGAAGACGCAGCCCCGCGAACAGGTTTCCAGGCATGGTTCACCCGGCGTCAGGGATACCTGTTCTTCCCACTGCTGAGCCTTGAAGGCCTCAACCTCCACGTGCAGTCCATCCGGACCCTCACCCGGCGCGGACCGGTCAAGGGGCGGTGGATGGAACTGGTGCTCATCGGAGCACGGTTCGGCAGTTACCTCGGCGTGCTGTTCTGGTTCCTGCCGGCTGGAATGGCGCTTGCCTTCCTGGGGGTTCAGATCGCCGTCTTCGGGATCTACATGGGGGCTTCCTTCGCCCCAAACCACAAGGGAATGCCGATGCTTCCCGCCGGCAGCACCGCCGATTTCTTCGAGCGCCAGGTGCTGACCTCGCGCAATGTGCATGGGGGTTCCTTCATCAACACCGCGTTCGGCGGCCTGAACTTCCAAATCGAGCACCACCTGTTCCCCGACATGCCCCGCCCGCACCTGCGCCGGGCCGCGGTGATCGTCCGCGAACACTGTGACCAACTCGGCATCCCCTACACCGAGGTCGGCGTCCTGCGCTCCTATGCCGCCGTGATCACCCATCTCAATCGCGTCGGACTCGCCGCCCGCGACCCCTTCGACTGTCCCATGGTGCAACGTTACCGCCGGCGCTGACCGCCCACGCCCCGCCGCAGGCGGAAAGACGATCCGGTACGCCGGAGCCAGGGCCCAGCACAACGGCACGCTTCACCGGTCCGGTGCAGGCCCCACCTTGGAGCACCAGCGCCTGCCGGATTCCTCCAGCCTCACCGGAACCAAGGAGCACACTCAAGAGAAATGCCCGACCTATCTTGGCCGGACCTTTCCTACTCGTGCTGCTCTTTGGATTTCCCTTCGGCCTTATGCCGGGCCTCCTGCTGATGCTGCCTCAACTTAGCTTCGGCATCCCGACGACGGGAGGCGATCGCCTTCGCTTGTTCACCAGTGGGATGGCGGTGTTCCCGCTCCCATGCATGATCGTTCACTCCGGTCCGTGGGGCGGCTTTCTCGCCAGGTGCACTATCGTTTTCGCCCATACCGTATGATCCCACGAGGCACGCAGCAGTGTACGGGCCGTGGCCACCCCGCTAGCCTCGGAACCTCCACCGGTGCGACGGCGCACTTGTGCACAACCCGGCGCGCTCCTCAGTCCCGCGGACGGCAGTCGGCAGCAGGATCGAGGGGAATAGTTGATGCCCACCCCCAGCGGATGGGGCACCGGCTGTGTGAACCAGCGGCCGGGCTCCGGTTGTGGCAGGCGACGCACACCCTCAGCCGCATACGGGCGGTTCAGATGTCCTTCAATCGCCTCCGCTAGCACCGCCGGCAGCTATAGCGTGCGCCGGGTCGGTTGATTGGCTGCTGCGGCACTTGGGGCTGTCCTGACGTGTGGCCTATGGTGGACGAGACCAGTGAGGGAGCACTCCGTATGGCATGCAATGGCTGCGCGACGTCCTTAAAACCCGACTTTAATTTCAGCATGGCCTTCCAACCCATTTACGACGCGGTTGACGACCGCGTATGGGGCTATGAGGCGCTGGTCAGAGGCTTGGCGGGTGAGGGCGCGTATGACGTCCTGTCAAAGATTTCGCCGGAGCAGAGATACCGCTTCGATCAGGACTGCCGCATAAAGGCCATCGAGCTTGCATCTCGCCTGTTTCCCGCGGGCGAGGACCTGAAGCTGTCGATCAACTTCATGCCGAACGCGGTCTATGAACCTGCCGCATGTCTGCGAGCGACGCTGCTCACAGCGGCGCGGTGCGGCTTTCCGACCTCGTCGATCATGTTCGAGTTCACGGAAAATGAGGAAGTCGCGGACACCGTTCACCTCAGGAACATCATCACCGAATACCGCAGGCACGGTTTCACCACCGCCATCGATGACTTCGGTGCCGGACACGCGGGGCTGGGGCTCCTGGTCGAGTTCCAGCCCGATCTGCTCAAAATCGACATGAAGCTCGTCCGAGGAGTCGATAACAGTCGAGCCCGCCGAGCCGTCGTCACCGGCATCGTGGGTATCGCCGCGGAGCTGGGCATCACGGTGCTCGCAGAAGGCGTCGAGACCGAGGAGGAGTTCCTCTTCCTGAAGGCACGAGGCATCCGCCTGTTCCAGGGATATTGGTTCGCGAAGCCGGCCTTCGAGGAGCTTCCGGAGGTCGTCCGCATTGCATCTGCCGCCCTATTCAGCGCGCCGGCGCTGAAACGGACGGCACCGTCCTAAACTTCTTTGCCCCTTCACCTCATTGGGTCAGAGATTGAGGGTGCGGTTGAGGACCTGCGCGGCGGTGTCGTGGAGGGACTGGCGGTGCGACCGCGCGTATCCGCGCAGGCGCGCGAAGGCCTCGCTCATGTCCACGGAGGAGGTGTGGGAAATGACGCCTTTGGCCTGTTCAATCGTGATCCGTGAGTTCAGGGCACGTTGGAGCTGATCATTGACGATCTGGCTTTCACGGAGGGTGCGTTCCTGGATGAGGCTGATGGTCGCGACGTCAGCTAGGGCCTGACCGATGGCGGCGTCCTCCGGGCTCAGCGCCCCACGGCTCACACCGAACAATCCCATGGCTCCTATGGTGCGGTTGTGGATGCGCAGGGGGACGGCGTGCACGGACAGGAAGTGTTGATCCAGGGCGGCTTTCTGGAAGGCGGGCCACCGCCCGCCGAGGGCGGTGATGTCATCGATGGTGACCACCGAACCGGTCTTGTAGGAGTCGATGCAGGGGCCCTCGCCGGCCTGAAGTTGAAGGACCTCCACGAGCTGGCTTTCCTCGCTGGTCGAGGCAAGAAGCTGGAGTTCCCCATAGGGATCCGCCAGGAGGAGCCCGGCCTGGGCGGCATCGAGGAGCCTGACGGACTCTTCGACGAGGATGTGGAGCAGTTCAAGGACGTCGTACTCCGTGATGAGGGTCTCGGTGAGCCTGAGGAAAGCGGCGCTGACCTGCTCGGGTCGGGTGATGGTCGCCATTGCAGCATTCTAGGCCAGTCCCGGCCGCTCCGGTGAGGTGCCGTCAGGTGGCGTGAAATCGAGTTCCCTGCGGATCACCTGCAGGGCCGTCTGGTGGAGGGTCTGTTGGTGGGAGAAGGCATGTCCGCGGAGCAGCAGCAGGGCCTGTGCCGCGCTGACGTCGGCCTGGGCAAGGACCATGCCCGTCGCCTGGTGAATTTCCCGCCGGGAGTTGGGCAGCCCCGCCGGCGCGGACGCGGTGCCGGGGGTCGCACCGGTACCGGTGTTGGAGTCCCCGACGGACGGGAAGATGGCGGGAGCGCCAGGTTGGGCATCCTGAAGTGTCCAGCGCAGCAGGGCCCAAGCGGTCTCGCCGGCCAGAACCTCCACGGCGAGCCGCTCACTTCCGCTCAGCGATCCCGGGCTGGTCCGGTGCAGTTCGACCACGCCGAGGTCGATGGCGCCCACGGTGAGGGGGAAGACGAACAGGGCACCCACCTCGAGCCGGGCCAGGACCTCACCGAAGGCCGGCCACTGCAGAAAGGCGCTTTCCCTGACGTCGGGGATGAGGACCGGAAGGCGGGTGCGCACAGCATCCCAGCGTGGCCCTTCACCCAGATCGAACTGGGCTTCCTCAAGGGTCTGTGCGACGGGGTCGGTGGCGGAGAGGAGGGTTTCGGCGTTGGAAGCGGTGAAAGCGGACACCGCCGCACCGGTCACGTTGCCACGTTTGACGAACGGCGCACTCAGGCCGGCGCCGGGACCGGCACCGTCATCCCGTCCCCGAAGGGGGTTGGGGGTTGATTGGAGCGGTTCACTCATGGGAAGTCACTCTCGGTGGATGAACAGGGCGCCGTGATCGAACTGGTTTCCGCCGGCGGGCCGGAACCGACGCTGAGGCACCTCCGCCTGCCGCCGGTCCGCCGAAGGGAACAGCCCGTTATCCTATACCTACAAACCCGCCGGAGGCATACCGGGAATGAAGTTCCAGCGCACTCTGCCTTCCTTCAGAATCAGCCTGCGGCCCTTGGGTGGCCGCGTTCACTGACGGGGGAGTTTCCGCCCGTCCCGCGAACCTTGACATCCCACCCTCATCCGCGCACGCTGGGATTGTTACCCCAGACCCTGGTATCGACCCGTTTCTTACGGCTATCAGGGAGTCCGCATGACACCGGAAGCACGATCCTTCCATCCCGGTACACCCCATACGGAGATGCCGCTCCGCCAAAGGCCCGGCCGTTCCAGGCACGGAGATGATCTCGCACCGGACCGACAGAGTCCGGGGACTGCCGGTGGACGCATCAACTCCGCGGTGACGGTGAGCTCCCTGCACGTCCTCGATCAGCTCGAAGCCGCCCAGGAAGAAGCCGGCAACTTCATCAGCCCCGATTTCCCTGCGGCGGTCCAGCAGAACAGGTTGCGCTGATGACAGCTGACCTAGCGAGCGCGGCCTCGTGGAAGGATATTGACCATGCCGATGGCTTATGGGGCTTCAGTTCTGCCAGGACGTCATCGACAAAGCCAGCAAGGGTGAAGCTCCCTTCGCGCGGAACGCGAAGGATTTGGGATCTCGCCGACCACGCCCAAGCACTGGATCCAGGGGCCTGCCTCGCATGGAACCGGGATGGTGCTCAGGTGTTTTCCATCGGTGCGGGTTTGGGTGCGGCAGAGCCGCGGTAGGTGAGTTTGCGCAGTGCCAGTTCGGCTGGTCCGCGCAGGCCGCGGCGCTCCATGGCAACGGCAAGGACAACGGTGGCCGCCCAGACCGCCACGGCGTAGGCGAGGACGGACCAGCTGGAGAGCTGGGCGCCGAGGCCCAGTCCCCAGGCAGCGAGCACCGGACCCCATGCGAGGGATTGGACGAGGTACCCGCTCATGGAGCGCCGGCCGAGGGCGGAGACCCACCGGACAGGGCCGCTGGGTGGTGCGGACCTCCGGGACACGCGGTGCGCGATGAGGCCGAACAGTGCGGCGTAGCCGATGCCCGCGAAGGTTCCTGCGAAGAGGCTGATGTGTTGGACGACGCCGTCGGGGGCGATATCGATGACGCCGGTGTGCTGAAGCGCCAGGGCCGCCCCCGTCGCCCAGCCGGCGGTGATGCCTCCTACGGCCAGCCGCCGGAGGAGCACGAGGTGCTCACCGGGGTTGTCCAGGATCCGGTGCCGTGAGGCCAACACGCCCATGAGGAACGCCGCCGGCAGCGAAACGCCCACAAGACTGCCAATCAGGACAGCGATCCAGGCGGGGAACCGTTCGAGCACCGAGATCAAGTAGTGCGGTTCGGCGATGCTGAGAAGCTGAACTTCTTGGGGATTCGTTGCTGGCTGCCCGGTGGTGACCGTAGACGCCAGTGCGCCCAAGAGCCCAAAGACAGCGGTGAGTGCCAGCAGCACGCCGATCCAGATCTTCAAGGTGCGGTCCGTCCGGTTGAAGAACAGCGGAACCATGATCAGCCCGATCAGGCCGTACGAACCGATGATGTCTCCCTGCCACAGCAGGGCCGCATGGACGGCGCCGAAGGCGATCATCCACCAGTGGCGCCGGCGAAGGAGACGCCTGGCATCGGTGGGGCTGGTGCCTTTGGCGGTCTGGCGGGCATACATCTGCCCGATCCCGTAGGCGAACAGAAATCCGAACATGGTGTACACGCGGGCATCGACCGCCATCAGGGTGAGGCCCTGAGCGAGGCGATCCGCCAGGTTACCTATGACGGGGTGGATGCCTATGGTCCCGATGGGCGCGGTGTAGAGGAAGTAGGGGGCATGGGCCAGAGCGATGAGCAGCAGCATGACGCCACGTGCGAGGTCGGGCGCCAAAGACCTCTCCTTCAGCGGGGTGGGGCGCACCGTAACCACCCTTTGATGCCCCTGCTCCTCACCCCCGGAAGCCCGTGCAGTCTGATCAAGCCGATTCGTCATGTTAGTTCCTTCAGGTCAAATTTATTGATGGGCACCGGTCAACTCGCCAATCCGTCGAGCAGCCAGAGGTCTTGAGTCGGAGCCCGCGGCCGATGCTTCCCAACGCGGCCCTAATTGCAGGCGAAATGCTTGGCCGGAGAGGCAGCGCGATGGGAGGTTAGTCCATTGGGGAGCCGGTGTGCGGGAAGCTCGTGGCGTCCACCGCGCAAGCACGAGTTCGAGTAAAAACCATGTTCTTACAACCGAGTCAAACTTCAGATGCTTCGGCACTCCCGGCAGGCCTGCCGCGCGCCATAATTGATGCCGGAACGCCACCCGAGCACCGGCATCACAGGGTGGCGGGGCCGAGGATGCGGGTCCGGCCCTCGCCCCGAGGCGCACTGCACAGGATCCTTCACTGGGGCATCCGGATTGGACAATCCCCTGCGCAGGTCAGTCTCTGCGCGCGGTGGTAACGGGGGTGCATGAGCCCGCACGGGGCGCTGTCACAGGCGTGCTGTCTTCTGTGTTCAGCGGGCGGGGAGGGCGCTGAGTCCCATGTCGGCGATTGCGAGCAGTTCGGTGGTGGTTCCTCCATCGCGCGCGCGTGCTGCCATGCCGTTGTGAACCGCCATGATGTAGTTGGCAATCTGGTCGGGGTCAGAACCTTCGGGGACTTCGCCCTCGTCGATGCTCTGGGCGACGCGCTTCGCGATGCGACGCCGGAGTATTTCCCTGTGCTCGGCCAGGCGGGGTTCGAGTGCGAGGAAACAACCGGGTGGTGTGTCCTGGCTGGTGTGGGAATAGGCGCTGAGGTGAAGCATCTCGGTGAGGCTTTCGCGGAGCGTCGGCAAGGACAGGGCCTTCTCGGACTGTCGACGCACGCCGGCGAAGTACCAGGCGGCAGCAGCCTCGAAGAGTTGATCCTTGTCGCCGAACGCGGCGTAGAGGCTCGGCGGGGTGATGCCGATGGCTTCGGTCAGTTTCGCCACGGTCGTTCCCTCGTACCCGCTCCGCCAGAAGTGCTCCATCGCGACAATCAGCGCCGCCTCACGGTCGAATGTTCTCGGTCTGCCAGCCACGGACTCATTGTATAGTGCCCGCTAGGGAATGTGCTAACTTGCTGTAGGTATTAACTAGCGTCCACTACAGAAAGAAGTATTTCCATGCAGATCAAGGGTTCAACAGTGCTCATCACGGGAGCCAATAGGGGGATCGGCGCCGAGTTCGTCCGTCAGCTCAAGGCCCGCGGAGCGGGCAGAATTTACGCGACCGCCCGCAACGCAGACTCCATGCCGTTCCGAGGTGGATCCGGGGGTGTCGAAGTTCTCGAGCTGGATATCACCGAAGACGATCAGATCGCGGCGGTGGCCGCACTGGCGGTCGATGTCGATCTGCTGATCAATAACGCAGGCGTGGCATCGGGGGCTGATCTCCTGACCGGGGACCTCGAAGTGATCCGGCGGGAGTTTGAGATCAACTTCTTCGGTGCCCTGAAAATGACACGGGCCTTCGCTCCGGTTCTCGGAGCCAACGGTGGAGGCGCCGTGCTTAACGTCTTGTCAGCGGCCGCGTGGTTCAGCGCTCCGGGAGCAACGTCCTACGCGGCGTCGAAAGCCGCGGCGTGGAGCCTCACCGATGCCACGCGTGTTCAGTTGGCCGCGCAAGGCACCAAGGTGCTCGGTCTGCATATGGCCCTGGTCGACACTGACATGACAGCCGGAGTCGATGCACCAAAGACCCACCCCGCCGATGTTGTCGCCGCAGCTCTGGACGGCATCGAGCAGTCCAGGACAGAGGTGCTCGCCGATCCCATCACGGTCGGGCTCAAGTCCGGTCTCCACCTGGATCCCGCCGCACGTTACGGAACCCTGCCCACCCCCTGACTCTGACTGCGCTGAAACGGTGACCGTGGAAGTCATCCGGCCTACGAATCCGGCGGTGAGACCCCATCGGTGAGTTCGAAGCAGGACCCTGGCCGGCCTGAATTTCGGGCGCGCCCGCATCTCGGGGAAATTCAGAGTGGAAGTGAGGGCCTTCAATACAATGATTGCGTCTACTCAATCGCACGTATTGAAGGCGCTCACCGCTCAGTGGACGGTCGGTGTGCAGGTGTCGCTTCTGCCGGTGGCTATCCGCGAAGGCGCATCCTGCAGGGTAATGCGAGGGGATGCATACCGGTTTGTGGCACTTCGGCACGATTCGAGTCGAACAGGGGCAACAGCCTTTTCTCGGCCGGCGATCATGGCTAAGAGGTCATCGAGGGGTCCGTGGCACTTCTCCACCTCAGGGAGGTGGTGGAACGTGCTGGTGGTCTCAAGGTTGTTGATCAGTTCGTCCGGCGAATTCAGGATTGTCCTTTTGGGGAGTCGGCGCTGCAGGCAGTTCCTACTGTCGCCGTCCTCTCCGTGCCCGAGAGCCCTTGAATGTCGAGAGCGCTGCCTCGGGCACGGCTTCCCCTCCCGGCATATTCCCGGACCCACGCCGCGGCACTGTCATGGCGGCAACCTCCCTGAGCCGGGGGTGGAAATGGTCGTCCCCGTCCACCGTTCCCGACTGCCACGACACCGTGAGCCCATCCGCGGTGTCCTCGAGCGAGGCGAGGTTGTTGTCGAACCACGGTCCCCTGATGTTCCGCCAGCGGAACGGTGGTTTGGTAACTTTCACGGAGCGCGCCAGGAGGCCCCCGAGAGGTGCCGCCACCGCGTAGGAGAGGATGGCAGTGGAGGAACGCAGGAGCCGCGGCAGCGGATTGCGGATCGGGGAGCAGACCACCTGGAGGATACGGCTGCCCGAAGTCCTGTCCACTTCCGCGACGTACGAGAAGTGGACGTCTCCCGACAGGAAGGTCACCGTCTCCGGTGCCGGGCCCCGGTTACCGTCCGCCACGTCCGTCGCCATAAGAGCCACGGCGTGGAAGCTGTTCTGGAAGGCGGCCCAGTGTTCAAGATCCATGCCCTGCCGCAGCTTCTCACCCAGCCGTGCGCCCCGCGCGCCCCAGGCGCCCTGTGCGAGGGCCTCGTCCCACGACTCGATGTGATGCAGCCCCAGCGGCAGGAGGAACGGCAGCGAGGTTCCCACCAGCAGGTGCCGGAATCCGCCCACCATCCTGTGATCCAGCCACGCCGTCTCCTCCTCGCTGAGCAGGGCCCGCGCATCGGGTGTCAGCACGCGTGATACGCGGGAGTCGACCACGATCAGGCGCGTGTCGTCGAAGTCACGGCAGTAGCTCCAGCGGTAGCTGGCCGGGTCCTTGTCCGCCCGGTCTGCGAAGGCGTCGAGCTCCTCGCTCAGGTCGAGCTCGGCGGCATCGTGGTGGTTGACGATCCGTTGCCAGATGCGGTCCTCGGCGCGCCCGTCCGGTGACATGTTGCCGAGGTGCTGGTACACCCAGTACGACGCCAGGCCCGCGACGATCCGGTCCTGCCACCAGGAGGTGGCCTCCATTTCCTGCTTCCAGGAGGCGGAGGCGTTCCAGTCATCCCGGATGTCGTGGTCGTCGAAGATCATGGCACTGGGAAGGGTGGACAGCAACCAGCGGTTGGCACTGTCGGACCAGGCCAGGTTGTACAGGTGGGCGTACTCCTCGTAGTCCTTCAGCTCGGCGCCGGGCTCCTCGTCGATGTCCCTCCGCCCGCGGATGAACTGCTGCATCTCCTCACTGGTGGAATCGGCGTACACCTGGTCGCCGAGGAATAGGACCAGGTCCGGCCGCGGTGCACTGTCGTCCTTTGTCAGGTTGAGCGCGTACGCACGCAAAGCATCGATGCCGTGGGTCCGATTGCCCTCCTTGGTGTGAGGGACGCTCGTGCGGCAGGACCCGAAGGCCAGTCGGAGGGGCTTCCCCGGGGTGCGTGTCGCAATGCTCGACGGCGGGAATTCAGGAACCGATCCCGGGTCCGGCCAGGCCTGGTGTCCGTCGATCTCCACCGTGTAGGAGGTGACGCTCCCCGGCTCGAGTCCGTCCACCTCGACGAGCGCGTAGTGGTGCCCGTGGACCGCGAACGTGCGTGCTTCCCAGGATCGCTGGGCGGCCCGGACGACGACGCGTGCCGCGGCCCCGACCTCCACCCAGATACTTGCCGAGGTTTCGTCGACGTACCGCAGCATGGGTCCAAGGAGCAGGGGAGTTGGTGTCATACGTATGTTCTACCCTTTCACCCTTCGGCCCGCAGGTCGATGTCGAAAAGCTTGCTTTAGTGTTGGTTTGAGCGGTCCATGGCGATGTCCTCTGTCCAGGTGTCGTTCTTCATGCCGGGGGACCTGACGACCTCCTCGGGGTAGGTCTGGACGTCGGTGTTTTGCGGTTATCGCCTCAAGGCGGAATCCACGGCGTTGACCACATGTACCGCAGCGGGCAAACGCCCGTCCTTCCGAGGAGAAGGACGGGCGCCCCGGTTGATTGACGAAGAACCAGACAGTGCCGGAAAGTGCCTTGATTTCCCCGGCGGAGAGTTCCAGTTCCGATGCCTTCGCGGAGTCCGACCTCGCTGGAACGGAACGCGGGAGACAACTGGTTCTGCACTGCGGCGAGTTTGCCGTCCAGGATCCCGTGGCACGTGCCACCTGCCCCCCCGGTATGGCTCTGGTCCCTGATGCTCTGAGTTGCTGTCAGGTCAGGGTGACGACGATCTTGCCGGCGCCGCCCTTGGAGAGCTCGTGTGCTTCCTGAATCGAGTCGAGGGGCAGGACGTGGTCGACTCGGGGGCTGTACAGGCCGAGCCGGCCGAGGTTGGCTGCGTGGTCGAGAAGGGAGGAGTCGTTCACGGCATCCACTTTGCGGAGGCCCAGCCGTGCGGCTCCCTCTGCGTCGATGACGGTGATGACACGGGTGGTGTCTCCGACGATGTCCACCAGATCCGGCAGCGAGGCTGATGGCGCCGAATGCAAGGCGGCATCGATTCCCTCAGGTGCCAGTGCTTTGACCCGGTCGGCCAGGCCCGGCCCGTACGTGGTCGCTGCTACTCCGAGCTTCTCGAGGTACTCATGGTTTTCCGGCCGTGCCGTGCCGATCACGCGGGCACCGGCGGCCAGTGCGAACGCGGCAGCGGCGCTTCCCACCGCACCCGAAGCACCCTCGATCAGGAACGTCTTGCCCGACAGGTCGCCGAGCGCGTTGAGCACCCCTACAGCCGTGGCGGAGGCGAGCCCCGCGGCGGCCGCCTGTTCCACCGACCAGTTGGAAGGGACCTCACTCCAGGCCGTGAGCACCGCGAACTCCGCGGTGGTGTCACTCACGCCTCCAAGTCCGAAAACGAGGTCTCCGACTCGCGCGTTCGAGACTCCCTCTCCTACCTCGTCGATGACTCCAACGGCATCGCGTCCAGGTATCGCAGGCAGCCCAATGGGAAGCACCTCCTGTATGACACCAGAACGCAACAGGTAATCGATGGGATTGACGCTCACCGCCTGAACCTTGATCCGGACGGAACCCGCTGTGGCGTGGGGTTCGGTGGTTTCCTCGATGATCATCACGTCTGGGTTTCCGTACTCGTGATAGCGCACAGCCCGCATGGGGTCTCCTTGGCTTCCCGTGCAGGGCGTTTCCCTGCAGCATCGCCAGCCTAGGACCTGACGCTAACGTCAGGTGCAAACGCCTGCTGGGTGACCGGCCGATGCACTCGTCAAGGTGCGGTTGCGCAGCGGCGGACTGCCTGCCGTCGGGCAGCCCTGAGGCTAGACCGTCTCGAGTGAGCGGGCTTTCGAGGCCGTGATGAGTTCATCGAGACGTGCACTCGCGTCGTGCAGTTCTGCCATGCGATGCGCCAGCGCCTCGCGCTCGGACTGCAGCATCGCCTGCTGTTCCTTGGTGGTGCCGCCTGTATCGATGCAGGGCAACAATTCCGCGATGCGGCGGCTGCTCAACCCCGCTGCGTACAACGTCTGGAAAAACCTGACACGGTCCACCGCGCTGCTTTCGAACTCGCGCTGGCCGCCGGGCGTGCGCGTGCTCACCAGCAGTCCCTGCTCCTCGTAGTACCGCAGCGCCCGCACACTCACACCGGACTGCCGGGCCAGTTCACCAATGCGCATCGATGCTCCCTTCCTGCGGCGTTTCATTCAACGCCGCCATGGATTTGCACCTGACGTTAGCGTCAGGTTCTAGCCTCATTATATGACTTCTCTCTTCGATAATCTGCCCCTCGGCGAACTGCGCCTCCCGAACCGGATCGTCATGTCTCCCATGACGCGAGTACGTTCCGGTGTTGAGGGACTCGCCACGGCATCGATGGCAACCTACTATGCGCAGCGGGCGACCGCTGGACTGATCATCACCGAAGGCATCCAACCGAGCCTGGAAGGACAGTCGAATCCACTCACGCCGGGACTGTATAACGCCGCGCAGATTGACTCCTGGCGACAGGTCACATCAGCCGTGCACGTCAACGGCGGACGGATCTTCGCCCAGATCATGCACGCCGGCAGGATCAGTCACCCCGACACCACCGGCCACCAGGCTGTTGCGCCCTCGGCGGTTGCAGCCCGTGACGCATATGTCTTCACCCCCTCGGGCCCGCAGCTGGCGCCCGTGCCGCGCGCACTTGCGTCCAGTGAAATCCCCGCGGTCGCGGAGTCCTACGCGACGGCGGCGCGGGGGGCCCTGGAGGCAGGGTTCGACGGCGTTGAGCTGCACGGCGCAAACGGATATCTGATCGGGCAATTCCTGTCGAGCAACGCCAACCTCCGCACCGACCGCTACGGCGGAACGGTCACCGGGCGCATCCGCTTTGCCGTGGAAGCCGTGACCGCGACGGTCGATGCCATCGGGGCGGACCGCGTTGGGCTGCGGGTATCGCCCGGCGCAGGGATCTGGGACGTGAGCGAGTCGGAGATTCCCGAGTTGTACGGGGCACTGCTCGAAGAACTGGCCCCGCTTGGCCTGGCCTATCTCCACCTGGGAGCAAGCCCGGATGAAGACGTGATCCGCGGCCTGCGCCGGGCGTGGGAGGGCGCTCTCATCGTCAATCCGTCGAAGCCCGGCAGTGCCGTTCCCTCGACGCGCGAAGATGCTGACCGTTGGCTTCGTGAGGGCGCAGATCTGATCTCCTTCGGGCGGGCCTTCCTCGCCAACCCCGACCTTGTCGAACGCCTGCGCGCGGACCACCCTCTCGTCGTGGCCGATCTTGACACCTACTACCAAGGCGGCGACGAAGGCTACATCACCTACCAACCCTTCTCCCACGCACCATCCACCCTGCTCGCAGCAAAGGGCTAAGGAGACGCCCCCGGCCATGCGGACCGGAATGCCGTGGTTGTAAATCGATAGAACCTCCGGTCAGGCGGTTGCCTCCAACCGCGGTGACCGGGCCCATTGGCTCTTTGGCCGGGTCGCCCGCGGGTGCACCTCCGGATCGATCCGGTGGTGCTTGTCCACCGCAATTATCAGAAATCAGTGATCTAGGGAGTAATCATGAAGCCGTCAGTCCTCAATCACCGCGGCAAGAAGAGGTCTACCAAGCGCATGGTGCTGGCTGCGGCGGCCAGTGCATTGTCCGTAACCATCGCCTCGTCGGCCGCCGCTGCGGACCAGTCGGGTGAGCTCCGGTTCCCCAGTGTAATCACGCTGCCGAACGATGCCATCGCTGGCGACTTGGGGTATCAGCCAGAAGGGATAGCCGTCCGAGGAGCAACAGCCTATGTCGGCTCATTCGCCGACGGGACTGTCGTCACTGCGGACCTCCGGACGGGGCAATCCCGGGTACTGGTAGAAGCCGACGGTGACCCTGCTCTGGGTGTTGAAGTGACCGACCGGTTCGTTCTTGTGGCAGGCGCTCTGTCCGGTGAGATCCGCGTCTACGACCGCCGGTCCGGGCATGAGCTGGCGGTGTACAAGGTCACAGACCGCGGGCTGGTCAATGACATCACCGTCATTGCCGGAACGGCTTATTTCACGGACTCGCAGCGTGCTGTCCTCTACAGGCTTCCGCTCGACCGGGCAGAACTTGAAGCTCCGACGGAGATCCCGCTCGCTGGAGACTTCAAACTTGCTTCTCCCGGGCCTGGCGTATTCAACTCCAACGGGATTGTCGCTCAGGATGGGCACACGGTGATTGTCGCCCAGACCACCTCACCAGATGGTGCAGGCAGCGCCCTCTACGCCGTGGACGTCGCAACAGGTCACGCCACGCGCATCAACATCACCGGTGGTGCCATTCGCGGAGCTGACGGACTCGTGCTCAAAGGAAACATGCTTTCGGTTGTCCAGTACGACGCGAACAGCATTGCCCAGCTACGCCTGAGCACCAACGGCTCCGAAGCGGAATACCGCGGCACGGTCACCAACGATTCCGTGGCAGTGCCTACAACGGCGGACTACGGGCCGGGCGGCGCACTCTACAACGTCAACTCGCGCTTCGGCACACTGCCCAGCGACAGCGTCTCCTATGAAATCGTCCGCATCGGCAGGTGATTCATGAGTCAGGGTTCAGCAGTCCCCACATCAACGAGAACTCAGCGCTCGTTCCTGGCTACGGCCATGTTCGTCAGAAGGACCTGGCGGTGGGTTGGGGGAGTCCCAGCACCTTCGACGAGACTGTTTTAGCATCACGTCACACCAATGTGTGTTACGCAGAGTTCTCGACGGAAGAGGACGAAGGCCGCTGATGTGGTTGATGGGGAGCCGGGCCGGCGAGTATCAGGAACGCAGGTTCCAGGATGTGGGCGCAGATGACAAGTCCCAGCGGACGTCATTCTCGCCTCAGCTTACGAAGATACAGAACGGATGACCGGCCGGATCGGCGTAAACGTATAACGGCTCGTTCGGGTCGTCCGTGCGATCGAAGCGGAGCTCTGCCCCTAATGCCAGCGCCCTGAAATGGTGATGCTCGAGGGTTTCCCGGTCAGGAACGGTCAGATCGAGATGCATCTGCATCGGCACATCAGGCAAGGGCCATGTCGTCCGCTTCAGGTGATCAACCTGCTGAAAAGCGAGCCTGCGGTTGCCCTTTCCATCAGTGAGCACGAGCCAATCGACGTCGTCAGGCATGTCCTCACCCTCGGGCTCATCTCCTGGCCGGTACTGGAGTCCGAGAAGTTGGCGGTAAAACTCTGCCAGTCCCCGCACACGATGAGGAGTTCAGCCAAGGAAGCGTCTGCTGCGGCGGTCATCTCGGGTCGTAGGGCGGTTGTAGCCTCCAGCCCGCCTTCACCGCATTGGGTCAGCCCACGTGCACCCATGGTCTGCGGGACAGGTCCGGTTCGGCTTCGCGCAGGACTTCCCGGGTGACGGGGGCGATTTCGCCCTCGCCGAGGATCAGGAATTTGACGAGGTTCACCAGGGGACTGCCTTCGGTCCAGCGGAAGTAGACGTGG
Organism: Arthrobacter zhaoguopingii; assembly: GCF_009828605.1. Taxonomy (NCBI): domain Bacteria; kingdom Bacillati; phylum Actinomycetota; class Actinomycetes; order Micrococcales; family Micrococcaceae; genus Arthrobacter; species Arthrobacter zhaoguopingii. The sequence goes on from NZ_WIAE01000012.1 coordinate 73,981, forward strand.
GGCATGAGCCCGGTGATGTCCCGGATGTGGAGCATCACGGCGGCGATGGTGTTGGGCACGTTCGAGCTGTGGATCTGGAGGATGCGGAATCCGTGGCGTCTCACCCCGCGCACCTGCAGATGTGTCTCAAACTCCGATGAATCATCGACGATCACCTCGATGAACAAGGGGTCGTCCGACGGGCTGAGGTGGCTGACGGTACAGGCGTGCTGGAATTTGCGGCGGTAGGCTGCGGCGTTGAGCCGCCGGGGTTCGTGGGCGATCAGCGAGATCTGCCCGGTGTCCTGTGCAGCCACGAAGGACAACGCCTCGTCATCGAGGGTGATCGTGGCGGCCCGCAGTTCAAACGCCCGACGCGCCCTCGACGCGAAGGACACCACGAGGATGCCGAGAATGAACAGGGCGGCGATGCCGGCGCCGTCGGGACGCTCCCAGACGTTGGTGAGCGTGGTCCAGATCAGGATGAGCGAGATCATCCCGAAGCCAAGCGCGGCCGACTGCCGGGCACGCCGGCGGGCGGACAACGTGACGGCCACTGCTGCGGAGGTGATCAGCACCAGTACCCCGGTGGCGTAGGCGCCGCTTTGGGCCTCGACGTCGGCCTTGAAGGCGATGGTGACCGCTGCAGCGATGAGGGTGAAGACCAGAACCATGGGCCGGACGGCCCGCGACCAGGCCGGGGCCATGCCGTAGCGGGGCAGGTACCGCGGTACGAGGTTGAGCAGCCCGGTCATGGCCGAAGCACCGGCGAACCAGAGGATCGCGATGGTGCTGGCATCATAGAGGGTCCCAAAGCCCTCGCCGAGGTACTTGTGCGCGAGGTAAGCCAGGGCGCGGCCGCTGGCCTCGCCGCCCTCCTCGAACTCCTCAGCGGGGATAAGCAGGGTCGTCACGAAACTCGAGGCGATCAGGAAGCCGCTCATGATGACGGCGGCCGAGGTGAGCAGTTTCTGCGCCCCGAGGATCCGTCCCTGCGGCCTGTCCGCTGTATCGCCCCGGGCACCTTTGATCTGCGGCATGACGACGACGCCGGTCTCGAATCCTGAGAGCCCGAGCGCGAGCCGTGGAAAGACCAGCAGTGCGACGGCGATCACCGCGAGCGGGTCGCTGTGCTGGGCGGTAAGGGCGGTCCACCAGTTACCGATCAGTTCGGGTTCCGCGGTGAGCTCCGCGGCGGCGGTCACCACGACCACGAGATTCAGGGCGAGGAAGGCGGTGACCAGGGCCACGGCAATGCCGATCGCCTCGTGGAACCCGCGGAGGAAGACGCCGGCGAGGAGAAGCAGGAACACCAGGGTCACGGCCACCTCCTGACCGTGCAACCATGACGGCGCGAAGGGGTTTTCAATCAGGTGGGCGGTGGCGTCGGCTGCGGAAAGGGTGATGGTGATGATGAAACTGGTGCCCGCGAACCCCAGAAGGGCGAGCACGAAAACCTTGCCTTTCCATTTGGGCAGCAGCTTCTCCAGCATCGCGATGGAGCCCTCGCCATTGGGGCTTTCCCGGGCCACCCGCTTGTAGACAGGCAGTGCACCGAACAGGGTGACGGCCACAAGGATGAGCGTGGCGACGGGAGCCAGCGCCCCCGCCGCAGCGGCGGCGATGGCCGGCTGGTACCCGAGGGTGGAGAAGTAGTCGACCCCGGTCAGGCACATGACCTTCCACCAGGGCTGCACGGTGGACCTGGGCCGGCGCGTGGGCCTGCGCTGGTTCTCGTCGTCGAGAAGCCAGCTGCCGAACCGGCGGGCCCGGCGGGACTGGAGAACCTGATCTAGAGTTGCGCTCACGGGCTCGAATCTACGCCCGACCCGGCGCGGCAACCGGGCGTCTTGATGGTTCCTTAACGTTTTCATGGGGGGGCGATCAGGGCTCGAACCGGTACCCCATTCCGCTCTCGGTGATGAAGTAGCGCGGACGAGTCGGGTCCGGTTCGAGCTTGCGACGCAGCTGGTTCAGATACACCCGCAGATACTGCACCTCCCGGGCGTAGGCCGGCCCCCAGACCTCCAGCAGGAGTTTCTGCTGTGCGACGAGTTGACCGGGATAACGCACCAGCAGCTCGACGATCCGCCATTCCGTGGGGGTCAGGCGCACCTGTTCGCCGCGGCGCTCGGCCTTTCTGCCGACAAGATCCAGGCGGAAATCGGCTGTCGTGACTACGGGTGTTCCCGGGGCTGCGGAGGAGCGTCGTTCAGCTGCGCGCAGGCGTGCCAGCAGCTCCTCGAGGCCGAATGGCTTGGTTACGTAGTCGTCGGCCCCGGCATCCAGCGCCTCGACTTTATCTTCCGGGCCGTGGCGTGCAGACAGCACGATAATTGGCACCTGGGTCCACACGCGCAGGCCGGCGATGACCTGCACCCCGTCCATGTCCGGAAGCCCCAGGTCAAGCAGCACCAGGTCCGGGCGGTGCTCGGAGGCCGCCGCAAGCGCGGATGCGCCGTCGACGGCGGTCACCGGGTGGTAGCCGTGGGTGCGCAGATTGATCTGCAGCGCACGCAGCAGTTGCGCTTCGTCTTCAACCACCAGGACCGTGGTCACAACCGCACCCCCGTCGAAAGCGGGAGCCGGATGATCATGGTCAGGCCGCCGCCCGGTGCCGGTTCGGCAAGCAGTTCTCCGCCCATCACTTCGGTGAAGCCGCGGGCGACCGCGAGCCCCAGCCCAACACCGGAGGTGCCGGCGTCGTCGAGGCGCTGGAAGGGTTGAAACATGCGCACCATTCCGTCGGCTCCGACTCCGCGGCCGTGGTCGCGGATGCGCAGTTCGCCCGCCGGGAAGCCCTTGACCGTTCCGGAGACCGCAGACGTAACCACGATGTCGGTGCTGCCGGCGTGCTTCTGAGCGTTCTCGGCGATATTGGCGACGACCCGCTCGAGCATGCCGAAGTCCGCCTCCACCGGGGGAGTGTTCGGCTTGAGCAGAATCCGTACATTCTCCGACGGCATCCCCCGCAGGGCGGCGCCCACCACGTCCAGCCAGTGCACGGGCCCCAGATGCGCGGTCGCTGCATCGCCGCTCAGCCGTGACATGTCGAGCAAATTATCAATCAGTGAAGCCAACCGGTCCGATGAGGCCTCGATGGTGCCAAGCAGTTCGTCCTCCTCCTCGGGGGGAAAGTCGATGCCGGGCTGCCGCAGGCTGGTGACCGCGAGTTTGATCCCGGCGAGTGGTGTGCGCAGGTCGTGGGAGACCGCCCGCAGGATCGCGGTGCGCATAATGTTTCCCTCGGCCAGCCGGCGGTTTTCCTCGGTGCTGGCGAGCAGCTGCTGGCGTTGACGCAGCGCGGCCAGCTGGGATCCGAAGGCGACCAGCAGCCGATGTTCCCGGGTCGTCAGCGCCCTGCCATACAGGACCAGCTTCAGGCCTCCGGGAACACGGATTGCGGCATCGCCTTCGCCGGTTGCCCAGTGCCCGGGCGGATCACCGCCGTTCGAAGCAGCCGACGTGCCGTCCACGGCGAGGAATTTCCAGATGGCGGCCTCGGTGGTGCGCGCATCGTCGTCCCCCTCATCCCGGGCAAGCAAGGCGGCCCCAGCCATGCCGAAATGGGTGCGGACATGGTGGAGGAAACCCTGCAGCGTGTCCTCCGCGGCCAGCACGCCCCGGGCAAGTTCACCCAGCGTCGCGGCATCCGCCGAAGCGACGGCGGCCTCGCGGGAACGACGGGCGGCGAGTCCGACGACCAAGGACACCGAGACCGCAACGGCCACGAAAATCAGAAGGGTGAGCAGGTTCTCGGCGTCAGCGATCTCCAGGGAACCGAACGGTTCCGTCGAGAAGTAGTTGAGGATCAGGCTGCTCCACAGCGCGCCCACCAGCGCCGGCCACAGCCCGCCGACCAGCGCCACCGCCACCACGCCGGCGACCTGCAGCAGGACATCGGCGGCAAGGAAATCGCGGCCCGCCACGAAGGTACCCCACTCCAACAGCGGCGGGAGCGCCAGTGCCAAAGCAAATCCGATGAGGGTGCGCACACGGCCAAGTTCCGGTGCCGCTAATGGTGCCATCCCGTAATCCTCGCAGGTCATCTGCGCTTCGGACCTCTTCGAACGCCCATCCGGGTCGACCTTCATCGCGCCAAGGCCCACGGGTCTTCCCAGCAGGGGAACGCTACCCCGTACTGGTGGCGCTCACCGCGGAGGTCCTGGTCGGAGCGGCCCCTTGGGGGTGATCAGCCGAGAATGGACAGGGCCCGCGGGATGCTGTCGATCGTGATGTCGGTGCTGGTTTCCACGGATTTCACTTCACCGTCGATCTGGTACGGCATGGGTTTGAGGGTCGAGAACCGGTACTGGGTGTAGCTGGGCTGGTCGCCGAGTCCCTTCGTCGTGGCGCGCAGGGCGGTAAGTAGGATCCTCCACTTGGCCATGTGGGGGAAGATGATGACCTCGAACTTTCCGTCCGCCGGGTGGTCGTCGGCTTCGCTGAGGGTGGCGTACTTGGCCATCTGGGAGATGTTCGCGAACACGAGGCTGTCGAATTTCCGGCGTTTCCTGTCGCTTTGCCGGATTTCGAAGGGTTTGAACTTTGAGAAGGTGCGGACGACGGAGAACATTTCCTTAAGAGCGCCCTTGCTGCCTTTTTCCAGGTCGATTGCCATGACCGGGGTGAGCCCGAACCCGATATACGAGTGCGCGTACACCGGGGCCGTGTCGGCCCGGTCTATGCTGATGCGCAGCAGGTCGATCCGACGGACATGTCCCTCAAGAATGGCCTCGGCCAGCGGCTTGCGGCCGGTGACGCGGCTGTGGTCGTTCGCGTTGCCCGCAGCCAGGACTGCGCACACGGCGTCATCGCTTCCGCTGGCCATGACGCCGTTGACGACCTCGTTATAGCCGCCGTCGCCGCTGACGGACACGATGAGGGCGTTGGGCGCCGACGCTGCCATCCGCGCCAGCTCCACTGCGTGGCCAGCGTGTTCGGTGGGCTGGAGCCGGACATCTGTTTCGGGCAGCGCTGGCACCAGATCGTCTCGGAGTTCCCCGGCAAGCTTGGGTGCGTCCCCGGTGCTGTTCGGGTTGAAAATGATGGTGATTGTGTCGAACTTGTGTGGTGTGTTCATGGGTCTACCTTTGGTTGTTCGCTGGGCGTCATTGGAGTACCGCGGTGCCGTCTCCCCGTATCGTAGGGGAGCTTCTACCGACGGCAGCAGGGTGAGGTCTTGTCGGTGCGGCAGTTGCGGTGCTGGGCGTGGAGTCCTGGGCATGGAGTCCTAGGCGGCTTCAGGTTCATCGAGGCGGTCCGCGGCGTCGGCGAGAAAAGTCATAATCCGCTCGGCGACAGTTCCGGCTGCGCTGTGGTGCACGCCGTGGAAGGCACCCTCAACCTCCACCAGTTCCCCGTCTTTGGCGGCCTCTGCCAGCGCGCTGGACCATGCGGATCCGGCGACAAGATCGCGGGCGCCGCGCATGAGAAGAACCGGCTGCTCCACCAAGGGAAGTTGCTCCTCGAGGGGATATTTCATGGCCACTGCTAGCTCGGCGAAATACCAGCGCGGGCCGCAGCGCAGCACGTCGGTGAACTGAATGGCATTCAACGACCGCTTCTCCAGCGCGTTATTCACTGCAAGGGTCAGTGCCTGCTGGGGGACGGTGCGCCGGTTTGCGTCAACGGCCGCACCGATCAGGACCAGCTGCGATACCAGTCCTGGGCGCTTGAGGGCCAGTTCGGTAGCGCTCTGGACCCCCATGGAATGCCCGATCACCACGCAGGAAGATACCCCCATTTCGTCCAGGAGATCCCCTATGATTTCGGCTTTCGCGGCGTTGGGCATTCTAGCCGTTGGAGTTCGAGTCCGTCCGGCACCGGGCAGATCGAGCAGGATCACCCGTCCGTGGGTTGACAGCTGGTCTCCGAGGCGTTTGAGGTATCGGTGGGACATGCCGATGCCGTGGATGAGCACAAATACGGGAACCGTTAGCTCATTCGCCCCCGCCTCGGCGGTGGCGTCCGCCGCGGGCCGGTGCGCGATCAGGTGAGCCCGGGCCTGCCGGTCTCCGGCGGTGAGGCTTATCTGCCAGGGTGTGTGCACCGACCCGGCCTGGGCGCGTACCGCGTACTGCAGGGCGGTCACCCGCCGGGGGGAGGGGAGGCCGTCGGAGGGCGGAGTGTTCAAGGCAGAGGCGCGAGGGTGTTCTTCAACGAATCGGACGATGGCTGCGCCAACGGCCGCAGCGCCTGCCCGGTGTGCAGCGTGGGCTTGTCCCGGAATCTCCACGAGGCGACCTTGCCGGGAGGCATCGGCGAGCCGGGCACACCAGTCCCGTCGAGCGATCGGGTCGCGGGTGCCCCGGATGACCAGGACGGGTCGGGTCACCAGGGGAAGCCGCTGGTCAAGACGATACTCAAGCATGATGGGCAGTTCGGCAAAGTACCACGGCAGTCCGCACTGTGCGTAAGCGCCGGCGGCAAGCAGTGTGGTCATAGGGCGTTCCAGCACCATGTCCAGGCCTAGAGACAGGGTGTGCGAGAACGCCGGCGCGCGAACCGGGTCCGTGACGGGTCCGATGAGTACCACCCGGGCGGCCAGATCGGGGCGCCGCACGGCGAGTTCGGTGACGAACTGGGCGCCCATGGAGTGACCGATGAGGGTGCAGGAGCTCAGCTGCGCGGCATCCATGGCCTCGGCGATGACGTCCGCGTAGTCCCCGACACTGAGTGTGCGGCCCGGCTTGGGTGTGCCTCCAAAGCCGGGAAGATCCAGCACATGGGTCTCCCCAATGGCGCCAAGTTCCTCCTTGAGCCGGCCGAAGTAGCGGTGGGACATACCCAGGCCGTGGATCAGGACGAACACGGGCGCCCCTGGGACCGGTATTGCCGGACGGGAGGAATGTATGCGGTACGCCGCTGCGGCGTTGTCCCGGCCGAACGGTGCAGTGGCTGCAGGAGCCGCAGGATCGGGAGCAGGGCTGTGGTGGGTTGTGGACATCCGGTGCCGAAGAGCGGTGCGGAGCCGCGTGAAACTGACCCGTTTTGGGCTGCGGTGTCGGACGCGTCGGACGCGTTGGTCGGAGGTGGCGGGCCTGGGTGCGGTGGGGTTCATGGGCGGCGGTATTTGTTGACCATGGGGCAGTCGAAGGGGTCGCGGGCGGCGAGGCCGACCCGGTTGAGGTAGGTGACCACGGCGGCGTAGGAGGCGCCGACGCCGACTTCGGTGTAGGGGACCTTGAGGCGTTCGCAGTGCTCGCGGACGATTTCGGCGGCGCGGCGCAGGTGCGGGCGGGGCATGTCCGGGAAGAGGTGGTGCTCGATCTGGAAGTTCAGGCCGCCGAAGGCGTTGTTGATGAAGGATCCGCCGCGGATGTTGCGTGAGGTCAGGACCTGCTTCTGGAAGAAGTCGAGTTTGCTGTCCTCGGGCACGACCGGCATGCCCTTGTGGTTCGGGGCGAACGAGGCGCCCATGTAGAGGCCGAACACGGCCAGCTGCACGCCCAGGAAGGCGAAGGCCATGCCCATGGGCAGGAACCAGAAGAGGATGCCCAGGTAGGCGGTGAAGCGCACCGCGAGCAGGGCCAGCTCGACCCAGCGGCCGGGCACGGTGCCGCGGCGGAACAGGGTCATGATGGAGCGGGCGT
>NZ_WIAE01000013.1:0-72756 GCF_009828605.1 Arthrobacter zhaoguopingii
CGGCGGCCAAGGGCCGCCGGCTTCTCCTGCTGATGCTGCGTGCTGGTTACCAGCTGGACTTGGTCACACCGGGCAGTTCGCCGCGGTGGGCCATGTCGCGGAAACGCACACGCGAAATGCCGAACTTCTGGAGCGTTCCGCGGGGGCGGCCGTCGATCTGGTCGCGGTTGCGGAGACGCACGGGGGAAGCGTTGCGCGGAAGCTTCTGCAGGCCGAGGCGTGCGGCTTCGCGGGCGTCGTCCGAAGCGTTTTCGTCGACAAGGGTCTTCTTGAGCTCGAGGCGCTTTGCAGCGTAGCGCTCAACGATCAGCTTGCGCTGCTCGTTGCGGGCAATCTTTGACTTCTTTGCCATTCTTTAGCGCTCCTCTCGGAATTCGACGTGCTTGCGGATCTTGGGGTCGTACTTCATCAGGACCATGCGGTCGGGATCGTTACGACGGTTCTTCCGGGTCACGTAGGTGTAGCCGGTTCCGGCGGTGGACTTCAGCTTAATGATGGGACGTACGTCCTTATCCTTTGCCATTAGAGCTTCACTCCCCTCGCCTGGATCTCGGCGACGACGGCGTCAATGCCCCGCACGTCGATGGTCTTGATGCCGCGCGCAGAAACCTGCAGCGTGACATTGCGCCGCAGGGACGGAACCCAGTAGCGCTTCTTCTGAATGTTCGGGTCGAACCGGCGCTTCGTGCGGCGGTGCGAGTGCGAAATGCTGTGTCCAAAGCCGGGCTCGGCTCCGGTCACTTGGCAGTGGGCTGCCATAACTCTCCTCCAGTTAGATGATCGTGACGGAATCACTTGTGAAGCGTCCCGCCACCAGTAATGACACCGTTATTACTGCAGCTTTCCGGAGGTGGACCTGGCAGGGTGAGAACCTGCCGAGGCGCCTCGCCGCGGGGAAGACGGTGAAGATTCGGCGCCGCGGGTCGATGTCCCGGCGGCGGCCTAATATTCCAGGTGGTTACGGGTAGCTGTGCCACTTCCGCCGGGGCGGGAGCGACTCAACCAAACGCCATACCATACTACGTGCCGTCCGGCTCAGCGCCAAACCGGAAGGGGGAGCCTTTTTCGCACCGTGCGCGCCCCGCGCGCCCGCTCTCCGGGCGGAGTCCTCAGGTGTGCCCGTCCTCGCCGAGAATCCAATGGTCGGCCTGGATGGCGGCGAGGATTTTCCGTCCCACCCGCTCAAGGTCGGCGGTGTCGCGTTTATCCAGGGAGTCGAAGACCAGCTCGCGCACCTTGTCGACGTGCTTCACTGCCAGGCGCTGGACGGCATCCATCCCCTCCGCGGTCAGGACCGCGGTGGTGACCCGTCCGTCGTGGGTCGAGGGTCTGCGCGAAAGCCAGCCGCGCGCCTCGAGCTTCTTGGCCACATGGCTGAGGCGGGACAGCGAGGCGTTGGAGCGGGCGGCGAGCTCGCTCATGGGAAGGCTCTCGTCCTCGGACTCGGAGAGCATCGCCAGCACGTGGTAGTCGAACAGGGTGATGCGGGCCTCGCGGAACAGGTGGGCGTCAAGGGTTCCGGGCAGCAGCGTCGAAACAGCGTACAGCGCAAGCCACGCCCGCCGTTCGTCGGGGGTGAGCCATCGGGGCGGTGCCATGGGCCTATCCTGACACATGCCGGGGAGCGGACCTGTTCCCGCAGCCGGGGGCGGAACCCGGCTCACCGGACAGGAGCCCCGGACCAGTCGGGCTGGCTCAGCGCAGGGTACTTCGCCGTGAGGTTATCGCCCGAGGAAACACCCCGCAGCCGCCGCCCCACCCACGGGGAGAGATAGTCGCGTGCCCACTGGGCGTCCGCCCGGAGCTGATTGAGCCGGGTCAGCGCGGGCCGGGCGTCGAGCTCCGGGAGGTCGACGCTGTGGGAGGCCTTGAGGGTTTCGAGGACCTTCCGTGCCATGAGCAGGTGGCCCGCCGTGGCCATGTGCATCCGGTCGGCGTCCCAGTAGGACCAGTTCCGGAATTCGCGCATCCGCCAGTAGTCGACGATGTCGGCGCCGCGGTGGTCGGCGATTTCGCGGAGCAGCTCGTTGTAGACGGCGGTGCGGCCACGGGTTTTGGCGAAGACGGCGGAGGCGGAGGAGTCGAATCCGGTGAAGACGAGGACCGCCGCGCCGGTGGCGGCGAGCCGGGCGATTCCGGCGTCGTAGTGCTCCATCAGCGCATCGATGTCAACGCGCGGGCGCAGGATGTCGTTGGCGCCGGCGTAGATCGTCACGAGGGTCGGCTGCAGCAATACGGCGTCGTCGATCTGCTCCTCGAGGATCTGGCGCATCCGCTTGCCCCGGATGGCGAGGTTGGCATAGCCCCAGGAGCTGTCGGCCAGGATGAGCTGCTGTGCGACCCGATCGGCCCAGCCGCGCACCCCGTTGGGGCTGCCCGGGTCCGGGTCGCCGACACCTTCGGTGAAGGAATCGCCGAGTGCAACATACCGCTGGGAAAAATCCATCAGCAAAGGTTATCGCGTCTGCCAACGGCGGCACAGCCCGGGTAGGCTCGTGCCAACCCGTGACAGGCGGGGCCCGACAGGCGACTGGAAAGGAATCCATGACGACCACCGACCGTGCCGGCAAGCGGGCCGCGCTGATCCTCAATCCGATCAAGAACACCGGAGCGGACGCCCGGGAGATCGTGGAGCGGGTTTCGTCCGAGGAGGGCTGGGAGGCACCCCTGGTGCTTGAGACCACGGTCGAGGATCCGGGCCACGGACAGGCGCAGGAAGCACTGCGCGCGGGCGTCGAGGTCGTCATCGCGGCCGGCGGCGACGGCACGGTGCGGTGCGTGGCCGAGGAACTGTCGGGCACCGGGACCGCAATGGCCCTGGTGCCGCTGGGCACGGGCAACCTGCTGGCGAGGAACCTCGATATTGCCGTGGACAACCCGGAGGAGGCCGTCGATACGGCGTTCCACGGGACCGAACGGAGGATCGACGTCGTGCACGTCACGGTGGACCGCGCGCAGAAGGCCCACGTCTTCCTCGTCATGGCCGGCCTCGGCTACGACGCCGCGATTATGTCCGACACCCGGGACGACCTCAAGGACAAGGTGGGCTGGCTCGCCTACGTCGATGCCGGAATCCGGAACCTTCCGGGGAAACCGGCCCGGACCACCATCACGATCGACGGCGGACGCCCCTTCGACCGCCGCCTGCGCAGCGTGATGGGCGGCAACTGCGGCAAGATCATGGGCGGCCTGGAGATCTTCCCCGGGGCCAAGATCGACGACGGGCTGCTCGACCTGATGACGGTCGCGCCGCGCGGGCGGTTCGGCTGGCTGAATGTGGCGGGCAAGCTCTTCGCCAAGGGCAAGGGCAAGGATCCGTCGCTGGAGTACTACCAGTGCAGCCGGGCCGAGGTGCAGCTCCACGAGCCGCTCGAAGTGCAGCTCGACGGCGACCCGCTGGGTAAGGCGACGCACATGTCCTTCGAGATGAAGCCCGAGTCGCTCCGGCTGCGTATGCCCTACGGCCGCAAGGACCCGGCGATCCTCAGCAATCCCCTGCCGTAGGCGGCCGGCAGGGGCGGGTTCCGGCCTAGAGCCAGGGCAGGGGGTCGACCTTCTCGTCGTTGACGAGGACCTCGAAGTGCAGGTGGCACCCGGTGGAGTTTCCGGTGGTGCCGACGGCCCCGATCAGCGCGCCACGGGCGATGGCCTGGCCCGTGCTGACGCCGATCGAGCTGAGGTGATTGTAGGTGGACTTGAGCCCGTCACCGTGGTCGATCACGATCCGCTGTCCGCCGCCGTAGGCGTGCCAGCCGGCGTCGACAACAACTCCCTTGTCCGAGGCCTTGACGGGGGTTCCGCACGCTCCCGCGTAGTCGACGCCAGTGTGAAGTTCGGGCGCGTAGCCGCCGAGCGGGTTCACGCGGTAGCCGAAGGTCGAGGCGACGCTCAGGTTCTCGAGGGGCGCCGAGAGGGTGGGCTTGTCGCCGGTGCGGGCGATCCCGGTGGAGAGGGTCTTGGCCGTGGCGCCGGACTTGGTCATTGCCACGCCGGCTACTTTCTGGCGGCTGAAGTCGATGTCGGCGGCGGCGTCGGCGGTGATCTGCGGCAGGGACGCGGCCGGGGCGGCCTGGACCGTGGAGGTCTTGGTGTCCATTGAGGCCGGGGCGGGGACGGCGCCCATCACCAGGCCCGCGCCGACGGCGGCCAGGCCGACGACGAGGGCTCCGGCGCGCATCCGCGGAAGGAGGCCCGCCGGCTTGGTGTCGGCGGCCGCCGTGCGGCGCAGCTCGCGCCGGCGGACCGGCAGCGGCTCGGGCCGCAGCGAGCGGCGGGTCGGGAAGGCTGGGACGGCTTCCGGTGCGGCGGGAGCCGGTGTTGCTGAAGTGGCGCTGAGGACAGCTGCGGACGCGCGGCGGCGTCCGGGCAGGGCCGGGTTGGTCAAGTTCAATGCCTCTCTGCGACGCCAGCGAAGTTAGCTGTCGGGTTCGAGCAAGAGTCGACTCGGCCCCACTGCACAGGGCCGGCACCCTGCATGCCCCCTCTAGCGGGCATGCAGGCATCCGGTCCGCTGTGTGCGGACAGTTCAATGCAGTGAAGGCTTCACCCCGAAGACAGCGGTGTGCTGCCGGGAAGTGGGTCCTCCGCCCCTGTCATGAGGTGGGTCAGGGCGGTCCGCTGACAGGGCTGGGCGTACGGACCAGGGAATACACGGTGTTGAGACTTCAAGCAAGTTTACTCATCTTGCCGGAAGTTACAATTCCGTTATATTCCACCGGGCGTGTCGGCAGCAACACGCCGTGCCGCTACGCAGATTCGGACCTGCCGCGGCGCCAGTACCCCATGAAGGCGACCTGCTTCCGGTCGATGCCCACGTCGCGGACCAGGTACCGGCGCAGCTCCCGGACCATCGAGGCCTCCCCCGCGATCCAGGCATAGAACGGCTGGGACCCCGGCGGGCGTTCGGCGGTCGAGGAGGCCGCGGCGGAGAGCGCCTGGGGGGTCTCCCAGAGGATGGTGCGGTCGACGTCCACCTCCTCGGGTTCGGGCCCGGGGGCGCCCTGCCGGTCCGGGGCGGACCCGGCCAGGACGGCCCAGCCGGGTGGGGGAAGGGCGCGGCGCACGGCCTGGGTCAGGAGTCCGCCGTGCTCCACGCGTCCGCGCACGAGCCAGGTGACCTCCACCGAGGAGGGGGTTTCAAGGGGCTGGATGTCCGCTGCGTCGGCGACTTCGAGGAAGGCCTGCCCGCCAAGATCCGGTGGCAGGGATTCGAGGATTGCGCTGATGGCCGGGACCGCCGTCTCGTCCCCGGCCAGGAGAACCGAGCCCGCCAGTCCGGGCTTCCACTCGATGCCGCCGTAGGCGCCGGCGGTTGCACACCGGGCGGCCGCCGCGTTCGGGCCGATCAGGCACAGCGTCGCCCCGGGGGCCGCACCGGCAGCCCATCGAGCGGCCGGCCCGGCGCTGCCGTCCGCGTCGAAGTGCAGGACGAAGTCCACGTCGATTTCGGGCGAGGGGCCCTGGCAGCGGGACGCTCGAACGGTGTAGGTGCGCATGACGCCGCGTTCGGCCGGGTCAAGGCCGAGCCAGCGCTGGTACCAGCCGTCGCCGGCTCCGCGCAGAAGTTCGCCGGGGAGGTCGACCGTGCCGCCGCCGGGCGGAGGGATGATGACCTTGATCCGCAGGTCGCAGGTCGGGCCGTTCACGCCGAAGTCCCGCAGGCAGTCCCCGCCGAACGTGATGCGCTGGAAGTTCGCGCCGATCCTTTCAACCTTCTTCACCTCGACGTCGAAGGCGAGCACCGGGGGAACCGCCGGCGCGGTCCGGGCCGGGCGCCGGGTGGTTTCGGTCATGACGCCGCCCCGGCGCGGGCCCCGGCGGGCACGGGCGCGGCGTGATGGCGGCCCACCGGGACCACGAGGGGGGTTCCCGCGACGGGGTCGGCGATGACGGTGCATTGCAGGCCGAAGACCTCACGCACCAGGCCGGGCGTGACGACGGCGTCCGGCGGGCCCTGCACCGCGAGGCGCCCGTCTTTGAGCACGATCAGGTGGTCGGCATAGCGGGCGGCGAGGTTGAGGTCGTGGAGCACCATGGCCACAGTGGTTCCGGCGCCCCGGTTGAGGTCGGTGACCAGGTCGAGCACCTCGATCTGGTGGGCGACGTCGAGGAAGGTGGTCGGCTCGTCAAGGAGCAGGATGTCGGTCTGCTGGGCCAGTGCGAGGGCGATCCAGACGCGCTGCCGCTGGCCGCCGGACAGCTCATCGACCGGGCGGTCGGCGAAGGAGAGCGTGTCCGTCACCCTCAGGGCCTCGGCCACGGCGGCGTCGTCCCCGGGGGTCCAGCGTCGGAACCAGCCCTGGTGGGGGTAGCGGCCGCGGCCGACGAGTTCCGCGACGGTGATGCCCCCGGGCGGAACGGGCGCCTGGGGCAGCAGTCCGATGGTCCGGGCCACGGCGCGGGAGGGGAGGGAGCGGATGTCCTGCCCGTCGAGCAGCACCGACCCGCCGGAGGGTCGAAGCAGCCGGGCCAGGCCCCGCAGCAGCGTCGATTTTCCGCTGCCGTTGGCACCGACGATGGCGCTGACCCTGCCCGGCGGGAGCGCCACGGTGAGCCCGTCCACCACCTTCCGCTCGTCATAGCCGAGCGTGATGGAGCGCGCCTCAAGCGTGGAGGGTACTCGCGGGGTATCAGCCATGTCAGCCTCCCTGGCCGGATCGGTTTACGGATATCAGCAGCCAGAGCAGGACCGGCGCCCCGAGGGCCCCGGTGAGGACACCCACCGGAAGGGAGGTGCCGGGGATCAGGTTGGCCGCAACGAAGTCGGCGGCCAGGACGAGGACGGCGCCCACCAGGCCTGCAAGGGCGAGGGAGGGCGGTCCGCCCACAAGGCGCCGGGCGATGGGCCCGCAGAGGAAGGCAACGGCGGCCACCGGACCGGCCGCGGCGGTGGACACGGCGGCGAGGCAGGCGCCGGTCAGGATCAGGGCGGCCCGGGAGGCCTCCACCCGCACCCCGAGTCCGGCGGCGGCGTCATCGCCGAGCTCAAGGAGCTGGAGGATGCGCGAGAGCACCAGGGCAGCGGGGACAAGGAGCACCAGGGCGCCCCCGAGCAGGACGGCACGGTCCCAGTTGCTTGAATTCAGGGATCCGGTGAGCCAGACCAGCGCCTCGGCCGCCGTCCGGAGGTCGGCGCGGGTCAGCAGGAAGTTCACCAGGGCGTGGAGGACAGCAGCGAAGGCGATGCCCACGAGGATCAGCCGGTACCCGCCGAGGCCGCCGCGGCGGGCGGTCAGGTAGATGGCGGCAGCCACCGCCAGGCCACCGGCGACCGCGGCGAACGACACCGCCGCCCCGGAGGCTCCGAAGAGAACGATGGCTGTCACCGCACTTGCACTGGCCCCGTAGCTGATGCCGATGACGTCGGGGCTGGCCAGGGGGTTGCGGAGCAGAGTCTGGAAGATCGTCCCGGCCATGCCGAAACCGAGCCCCACGAGGACGGCAATCAGGGCGCGCGGCAGCTTGTTCTCGAGCACGATGAAGCTGGCCCCGGGGATCTGTGCCCCGCCCAGGATGCGGAAGAAGTCGGGCACGGTGACCGTGTAGGAGCCAAGGAGCACCGAGACGGCGAACAGGACGACGACGGCCAGCACCAGCGCACCGGCCCGGACGCTGCGGGCCCGCCGCCGTGCGGCGCGCCCCGCAGCCAAGACTCCTGCAAGGTCTCCGGCGGCGGTTCCGGACTCGGCCGTGCGGTCAGGCCGCCGACCGGCCTGGGTCGAGGCGCTCACAGGTCCGCAGCCTTCCGGCTGCGGATCAGCACCAGGAAGACCGGCGCCCCGACGAGCGCGGTCAGAATGCCCACCTGGATCTCCCCGGGCGGGAGCAGGATCCGGCCCAGGATGTCGGCGCCCAGGAGGAGCACCGGACCGAGGACCGCGGAGAAGACCAGCACCCACCGGTAATCGGGGCCGGCCAGCAGCCGGACGAGGTGCGGGACGACCAGGCCGACGAAGGCGATCGGGCCGGCCACGGCGGTGGCCGCCCCGCACAGGACCACCACGCCGAGCGCCACGCCCGCCCGGGCGAGGGCTACCCGCTGGCCCAGGCCCCGGGCGACGTCGTCGCCGAGGGCGAGCGCATTGAGTATCCGGCCTGTGCACAGGATCAGGACCAGCCCGGCGGCGAGGAACGGTGCGGCGGTGCCGAGCACCTCGAAGCCGCGGCCGGAGAGGGTGCCCACCTGCCAGAAGCGGAACCGGTCGAGGGTTTCCTGCTGTGAGACGAGAATGGCGTTGGTCATGCTGCCCAGCCCGCCGGCCAGGACGGCCCCGGCGAGGGCGAGTTTGATGGGGGTTGCGCCTTCGCGGCCGAGCGCGGCGACCGCGTAGACGGCTGCGGCCGCGGCGGCGGCCCCGGCGAAGGCGAACCAGAGGTACCCGGAAGGCCCGCTGACGCCGAAAAGGTGGATCCCGGCAACCACCGCGAGGGCGGCCCCGGCGTTGATGCCCAGGATGCCCGGGTCGGCCAGGGGGTTGCGTGCCACGCCCTGCATGGCGGCACCGGCGGCGGCGAGGGCGGCCCCGACGAGCAGCCCGGCAATGGTGCGGGGGACCCGGGATGCCACCACGGCGTGGTCGCCGTTGGCCGCGTCGAAGGCCGTGAGCGTCTGCAGGAAAGTGTCAAGCCCGACCGGACGGGCACCCAGGGTGAGGGAGGCGACGCCAATCAGGGCGAGCGCGGCGGCCGCGGCGAGGAGCTTTCGTTTCCGTCCGCCCGGCGCGCGCCCCTCCACTACGGAGGCGGCCCCTGGCAGCGCGGTCGCTCGCACTGCCATCTGCGTTTCTCCTCAGCCACGGGATTGGTCTGAGGTAAGGCTAGCCTACGCTGGAGGGGATTAGGAAACGGAGCCGTACCCTAATCCCCTCCGGTCCGATCCATGCAGTCCTATCGGTGGAGGGACTCCCGCTCGTATTTGTTGCGCAGTTCGCGCCCGTCATTGACGAGCTTGAGGGTCTTCTCTTCCTTCTTGTCGGTGGCCTTGGTATCGCGCGGCGGGAGCTGAATGGTGTCCTCCGCCTCGATGCCGGCCTGGAGCTGGCGTCCCCGCTCCACCTCGGCGTCGAACTCGGCGCCGAACAGCAGGGAGATGTTCGCGATCCACAGCCACAGCAGCAGCACGATCACGCCGGCGATGGCGCCGTAGGTCTTGTTGTAGCTGCCGAAGTTCGCAACGTAGAAGGAGAAGGCCGTGGTGGTCAGGGCCAGGACGATCAGGGCGATGAAGGCACCCATGCTCATCCAGCGGAACTTGGGCTGCTTCACGTTCGGAGCACCGTAGTAGAGGATGGCGATCATCACGACTGCGAAAGCCACCATGACCGGCCATTTGGCGATGTTCCAGACGGCTACGGCCGCCGCACCGAGGCCGATCGTATTGCCGACAGCCTCCGCGACAGGCCCCGACAGCACAAGCATCAGGGCCAGGGCAACGATGAGGATCAACACGGTCACGGTGATGGCAAGCATGATCGGGCGCAGCTTCCAGAAGGGCCGCCCCTCCTGCACTTCATACACCCGGTTCATGGCGCGGGCGAAGGCGCCGACATACCCGGAGGCCGACCAGATGGCGCCGAGGATACCGACGACCAACGTGAGCCCGGCGGCGTTGGAGGAGGCGAGTTGGTCGACGACGGGCTCAATGGTGTTGACGGCGTCTGCCGGGGCGAACCGCTCAACGAGGCCCATCACCTGGGCGGTGGTCGCCTCCGCCTGGCCGAAGACGCCCAGCAGGGAGACCAGCGCAAGGATGGCAGGGAAGATTGACAGCACGGCGAAGAACGTAAGGGCAGCCGCAAGATCGGTGCACTGGTCCTTGCTGAACTCACTCACGGTCCGTTTGAGGATGTAACCCCAGGCCGGCTTGGCGAGTTCGGTCGGATCATCGGGCTTGCGCGAATCGTCAGGGTCCGGGGCGTTCTGGGCCTTGAGGCGCGTCGCCTCCTCCTGAGTCCCTGCCTCAGATGCGTTCTTGCTGTTCACTGCTACCTCCACCTACGTGCCTGGCTGCAGACGTACGGCTGGCCGCCGCTGCACTGTCTCCCCGTAACTGCACCATAAGCTTACTTACTAGTCCAGTTGGATGAACAGCCACTACGGTGTAACAAAGCGACGAGAAGGAGCGGTCCCCATGCGTATTGCCGTCATCGGAGCCACCGGAAATGTCGGCACTGCCGTGCTTCGGCGGCTCCACCGGGCGGCCGCTGACCGTGCGGCGGCCGGGCATGCCGGGCTCCTCTCGATCGTCGGAATCGCCCGGCGGCGCCCCGACGAGTTGGCCCTGCCCTACAGCGGCGTCGAGTGGCACACCCTCGATGTGGGCACCGACGAGGGCCGCCGTCGACTCCCCGGCGCGCTGGCCGGCGTCGACGCCGTCATCCACCTCGCCTGGGCTATCCAGCCGAACCGGGACGAAGCCGCTATGCACAGGACCAATGTGCTGGGCACCGAGAACGCCCTGCGGGCCGCCGGGGAAGCCGGCGTGCGGCAGTTTGTCTGCGCCTCCTCGGTCGGGGCCTACTCCCCCTCCGGCAAGTCCGTCCGCAGGGACGAGTCCTGGCCCACCGGAGGAATCACCACCTCGCACTACAGCCGGCACAAGGCGGAGCAGGAACGGCTGCTTGACCGCTTCGAACTCGACTACCCGGAGATCCCCGTGGCCCGGCTGCGGCCGGGCCTGATCTTCCAGACAGGGGCCGGCAGCGAGGTCGGCCGGTACTTCCTCGGTCCGCTCATCCCGAAGGTGTTCCTCGGCCGGGTCGCTCCGCCCGTGGTGCCCATTCCGGACCGGATGGTGTTCCAGGCCGTCCATGCCGACGACGTCGCCGACGCCTACTGGCGCGTCGTCGACCGGCGGGCCTCGGGCGCGTTCAACATCGCGGCCGCGCCGGAGCTCACCCCCGCCCGCGTAGGGGGACTCCTGGGCGCCCGGCGCGTCCTGAACGTGCCGGTGGCCCTGCTGCGGGCCGTCGTGGGGGTGAGCTGGTCCCTCGGCGTGCAGCGGACGGACCCGGGCTGGGTCGACATGGCCGCGCAGTCGCCGGTGATGAGCACCGACCGGGCCGCCGCGGTGCTGGGCTGGAGTCCCGAGCACTCCTCGATCGAGGCGATGGCCGCCATCCTTGCGGGGATGCGGGGCGGAGGGGGCCACCCCGCGTCGCCCGCGCTCTACCCGCGGAACGGCCGGCCTCCGGAGGGCAGCTAGGAGGCGCCCCCGGCCGGGACCGGCGAGCCGGCGGCTGCGGCCCCGATGCCGGCGGGCAGCTGGCCCGGGGCGGCCGGGAGGGTGACGACGAAAACGGCGCCGCCGGTGGGCGGGGATTCGACCTGGATGTCCCCGCCGTGGCTTTCGACGATCCGGCGGCAGATGGCCAGCCCGAGTCCGGTGCCCGGGGCGCGGGACGCGCCGTTGGGGGACCGGTGGAACTCGGTGAAGATGCGCTCGCGGTCCCCGGCCGGCACCCCGATCCCGTTGTCGGCCACGGCGATCCGCGTCCAGCCGGTCTCGGGGTCCTTTTCCGAGGTGACCGACACCACGGCCGTGCCGTTGGTGGGCCCGTACTTCACCGCGTTGCCAATCAGATTTTCCATCAACTGGGTGAACAGCCGTTTGTCGGCGTAGACGTCGCTGCGCAGGTCGAGCCGGAAGTCGACCGGCGGGGCATCCGATTCGGCAGGCAGGGCCGCGCGCAGGTCGACGATCGCCGAGACGACGGCGTTCACGTCGACTGGTCCGGGGGTGAGCTTGTCCGCCTTCGCCAGGCTGTAGTCAAGCAGCGCCCGGATCTGGCTGCTCATGCGCAGGCTCGCCCGGCTCAGGCGCCGGACAACGCTTGCGCGTTCCTCCTCGGTGAGATCCTCGTCCTCCAGGATTTCGAGCCATCCGTCGAAGACCGTCAGCGGAGTGAGCAGGTCGTGGGCCACCACCGAGGCGAAACGGGCAAGGTCCTGCTGGTGCCGCCGCTCGACCGTGACATTGTGGAAGACGATGACCGCGCCCTGACCGGCCGGCAGCGGCACGGCGTCGACGGAGAGGTGGAGCAACTCTCCGTCTGGCAGATGAAGATCGATGCTCTCCCGCTCCACGGTCTCCCCCGCGAGGGCACGGTTCAGCGGGAGCTCCTCCTCGGCCAGCGGCACGCCGGCCGTCGTCCGGAAGTCATAGCGCGCGGTCCAGGGCACGTCCGAGCGCAGCCGGGTCTCCCCCACCCAGCGGGCCCCGGCTGTGTTGTGCACCAACACTGCGCCGGCGGCGTCGACGGCGATGACGCCGTCGTACATCTTCTCGATCACGACGTCGCGGAGCTGGGTCGCGGCCTGGGCTTCCCGGTGTGCCTCGGACAGGCTGGCGATGAGGCGCAGCCGCTCCTCGCCGTTGAGGGCCAGGACCGCCGAGACCGAGAAGGCGACAAAGGTGAATGCCTGGGCCACATAGGCCGCGGCATCCGCTGGCAGGGTGGCGAAGGGACCGTTGCCGGAGATGGTCAGCCAGACCAGAAGGGTGCCGCTGGCCAGGCCGTGCGCCATCGCCCAGCCGGTGGTCAGGCGCAGGCCCGCCCAGATGTTCGCCGGAAGGGTGACGAAGGCGATCGGCAACGGATTCGAGGGCACGAAACTGACGATGTAGAGCAGCGCGGTGGCCCCTGCCAGAGCGACAAATTCGACCCACCGGCGGGCCGAGGGCCGGGCGGGCGACGGTCCGGGCACGGTCCGGGTGGCCACCAGCGCCAAGCTTCCGAACGTGACAAGGGAGACGGCGTTACGGACAACCCAGGGCGAAAAGCCCTGGAGAACGGTGAGGCCCGAACCTGCCGCATAGGCGCCCGCCGCGATGACGGCGCCGCCGATCACCGAGGCGATCACCGCCGCCGCGGCCAGGCCCAGATACTCCCCCACGCTCTGCTGGGTCCGCGTAGGAACGAACCGGGTGAAGAGGAACACGGCGGCGAGCGCCTGCACCGGGTTGCCGAAGCCGGTGATGAGGGCGGCATCCGGGGGCAGGCCGGTGAACCCGTTGAGCAGGGAGGTGAGGACGAAGATGCCCGTCAGGGCCAACGCCACGCCGACGCGGCGGGGCCAGGCCCACAGCACCCAGAGGAAGCCGGCCCCGGCCGCGGGCCAGGCCAGGGCGTAGCCGCTGGATTCGAACTGGGTGCCCCTGCCGATGTAGACGGCCGTGACCAGGGCTGCGGCGAAAAGCACATGGAGAACCGCCGGAGGCAGCGCCGCCATCCGTTGCACGGGCCCTGTGAGCTGCCCTTCCCGCACCTTTTCCTCCAGAGATCTGTCCCCGGCGGGCCGCACGGGCCCGCGGCCCGGCGCGCCGCTGCGAACCGGTGGCATCCAGCCTAACGGCTCACTGCAGTCAGTACAGGAAGATTGGGAACAACCAGCGGTTATGGGCGTGGAGCAGCACCAGGAACAGCACGAAATCGAAGAGGAGGTGGACGCTGACGATGTAGGAGAGCGACTTGGTGCGCGCGAAGATCCAGCCCTGGATCACGGCGAAGGGATAGATCAGGAAGGGGCCCCAGGCGTGGAATCCGAGGTCCCACAGGAAGGAGGTGAACACCACCGCCTGCAGCAGGTTGGCCTGCCATTCCGGCAGGTGCCGGCGCAGCAGCGTGAACAGCGTGCAGATGAAGAACAGTTCGTCCCAGATTCCCAGGACGTTGGTGCCCAGGAACAGTTTGAAGATGTCTGTGCCGTCGCTGGCCGCCGGCCAGTTCCGGTACACCCCGGTCGGGATCATGTACACGGGCAGGATCAGGTACCCGATCACGACGACGGCGGCAAGGTACCACCGTTCGGTCCGGGACCACTTCGAGCCGGTCAGGACCGGGAAGCGGATGGCGTGGTCCCGGAAGACCCAGCGGGAGACGGCGTAGGGCAGCCCGACAGCAAGGACCATCGCGGCCCCCATGACGGCCATGTGGCCGATGCTGATGTCCGTGGTGATCGGGACGGTGCTGATGATGGTGATGCCCAGGGCCGCGAGCCCGACGTCCTTGAGCAGGGGGCGGCTGATCAGGGCGGCCGCAGCGACCGCGGCGGCGAGCAGGAGATACCCCGCCACCCGGTACTCGAGGGCAAAGAGGAGGAACCCTGACAGGACGGCTGCGATGGCCGGAACCAGGTTCAGCGCGGAGTGCCGGACGATCGGTTCTGCCGTCGTAGAGGTGCTCACACATCGAGCGTACTCCCGGCGGCCGCGGGAGTCATGGCCTTGAGGTGCGGGGGGATCCACGACAGGATAGCGGAACATCTGCCGTCCACCCAGGGAGTGCCTCATGGACTACACCTACGACGTGCTCGTCATTGGAGCGGGGCCTGCGGGCATGGCCGCCGCCGCGCGCGCCGCCGAGCTGGGGGCGCGCACGGCGGTGGTTGAGCGCTCGGCCCTGGGCGGAACCTGCGTGAATTCCGGCTGCGTTCCCACCCGTGTCCTGGCCAAGACCGCCCGGCTGTTCCGCGAGGTCCGCACCGCCCACGACTACGGCATCGTTGTCGCTGAACCGCAGGTTGACTGGCCCACCACCGTCGACCGGGTCCGCGCCACTGTTGAGCGGGTCCTCGCCGCCAAGGGGTACCCCGCGCTCATCGACCGGCTCGGCATCGATCTGCTCGCGGGGGATGCCTCCTTCACCGGCGAACACACGGTGGCCATCGGAGACCGATTGGTCAGCGCCCGGTCGATCATCCTGTGCATCGGGGGCAGCGCGCGGCGCCTTCCCATTCCGGGGGCCGAGGCAGCAGTCCTGCCCCATGAGGTGCTTTCCATGCCGAAGCTTCCGGCGTCGGTCGCGGTGATCGGCGGGGGCCATACCGGCGCCCAGCTCACCACGATCTTTCATGCCCTTGGATCGCAGGTGCTGCTCCTCGATGTCGCCCCGCGGATCCTGATGACCGAGGACGCCGATGTCGCGGCGGCCGTCACCGAGGGTTTCAGCGCACGGGGGGTCCGGGTGGAAACCGGCATCGCCGGGATCGACGCGATTCGGCCCTCGGACGGCGCGCTGAGGTTGTCCTGGCGCAGCGGCGGGCAGTCCGAGGAGATCTCCGTGGAGTCCGTGGTGATGGCCGCGGGGTGGCCGGCGAACCTCGACGGGCTGAACCTTGAGGCTGCCTCCGTCGAGTCGACCCGCACCGCCGTGCCGGTCGACGACTACCTCCGCTCCAACGTGCCGCACATCTTTGTTGCCGGGGATGCCAACGGATCGAGCATGCTCGTACAGGCGGCCGTGTTTGAAGGTGAGACCGCCGCAGAGAACGCGGTGCTGGGGGCCAACCGCACCACCCCGCACCACCTGCTGCCCGAGGGCGGATTCACCGACCCCGACTATGCGGGGGTCGGCCTCACCGAGGCCCAGGCGCGGGCCCGCGATTCCCAGTGCCACGCCGTCGTGCTGCCCTACGCCGCGGTGGAACGCCCCATCATCGATGACCGCGAACAGGGCTTCCTCAAGCTGGTGACCGACCGGCACCGGGAGCTTATCCTCGGCGCCCACTCCGTCGGGGAGAACGCGGTGGAGGTCATCCAGGCGGTGGCCGCGGCGATGGCCGCCGGCACCGACCTCGCAACCCTTGCACGGGTGAAGTTCGCCTACCCGACCTACAGCGCCGTGATCGGCCAGGCTGCCCGCGCGGCCCTGCGGTCCTGAGACCCGGACTTTTCGCAACCCGGCGGCACCCTGACGCCCGGACGGACCCGCTGATAAAATGGAAACGCTTTCCATCTGAGGGAAGGCACGTTCTCCACCTCCGGATCAGGGAGAGACATGAACACGACCGGCAGAAAATTCACAGCCACCGAGGAATCGACGAGCAAACACCCACAGGACTGGGGCCGCGCCATGGCCGTAGCCATCTGCCGCCTGGGCGAGATGGCACGCGACGCCGGGGACGACTTCGAGCACGAGGCCCTCCTGGGCGAGGACCTTCACCTTTTCGTCAACGAGACGCACGACGGCGTCAATATCACCATGTCGTGGACACCGAAGCGGGAGGCGCCGAAGGAGCGTATGGAGGAACCAGCGCAGCCCGCCGGCTGAGATCCTAAGCAGACTTACCTTTCTCGGGGTAGGCTAAGGAGCACCACCACCCGCTGGTCAACCCGGAGGAAAAGATGTCCGCAGCGAATCCCGACCCGAAGGACGACAACCTCACCGGGCTGGAGCCCGGCGGCGGGGTGCCACCGGGGGAAACTCCTCCCGGCGAGGCGAGCACCGCCGCGCAGCAGGGCCACGGCGAGGCCGGGCCCTCGAAGGGCTTCTCACGCATCTGGCTCGCCGTCACCGGCATCATCGTCCTGCTGTTTCTGCTGTTTTTCGTCGGCTATATTGCCAACTTCTTCTGACCGGCTCCCGCCCCGGCCTAGAAGGACTTTTCTCAAGCGGCCTTAGCTTAGGCTAGCCTTACTTCTGTCCTGATCGAAAGACCCCGAAGGGTCACCCAAGAAGTCAAGGAGCCCCATGGCCCCCCTCCGCACGCGCGCCCTCCTGGCGGCCGCTGCCGTCCTGTCCGTCTCGGCCTGCTCCACCGGCCCCGCGTCCGGAGAATCGGCAGGGTCCGGCGGGAACGAGGCTGGGGCGGATGCGTTCCCCGTCACCATCGAGCACGCCTTCGGCGAAACCGTCCTTGAGGAAAAGCCCGAGCGGGTGGCGACGGTCTCCTGGGTCAACGCCGATGTCTCGCTCGCCCTCGGTGTGGTTCCGGTCGGGATGCCCACTGACACCTACGGCGGGAACGACCAGGGCTCGACCCCGTGGAAGGACGCGAAACTGGAGGAGCTTGGCGCCCCGATCGGCAGCGACGACGCCCCCGTCCAGTACTCGGAGACCGACGGCCTCCCCTTCGATGACATCGCGGCCACCGACCCGGACGTCATCCTCGCCGTCTATTCCGGGCTGTCGCAGGAGGACTACGACACGCTCAGCGACATCGCCCCGGTCGTGGCCTACCCCGAGACCGCCTACGGCACGGCGTGGCAGGACTCGACCCGCCTCGTGGGAGAGGCACTGGGCCTGCCCGAGCAGGCCGAGGACCTTGTCGCCGACACGGAGAAGGCCATCGACGACGCCGCGGCCGACTACCCCCAGCTTGAGGGGAAGAGCTTCATTTACGGCACCCTCGACCCCGCCGGAGCGGAGCCGGTCAGCCTCTACACCGCCAACGACAACCGCCCCCGGTTCCTGTCCTCGCTGGGCATGAAGCAGGCCGAGGTCATCAGCAGTGCCGCGGAGGGTTCCGACGAATTCTTCATCCCCTGGTCGGCCGAGCGGGCCAACGAACTCGAATCCGATGTCTTCGTCACCTGGGTGCCTGACGAAGCCACGAAGGACGCCGTTGCCACCGACCCGCTGCTCGGCCAGATTCCGGCCGTCAAGTCGGGTGCGCTCGTGGCCGACAGCGACAACACCCTCACCCTCTCGATCTCCGCGGCCAGCCCCCTGAGCCTGCCCTGGGCCCTGGAGAAGTTCCTGCCGCTGCTGGGCGATGCGGTGGACAACGCCGGATAGCCCCGGAGGGCGCCGGGACGGGCCATTGCCCATCCCGGCGATCTGGGCTGAAATGGTAAAAACGAACGGAGCAGCCATGGCCCAGCTTGATATCAACGAACTGCAGGACGCGACGGCGTGGGACAGCGAGGGCACCAAACTCGGTGCCGTCAATGAGGTCCACCTTGAGAAGTCCTCGGGAGCGCCGGGCTGGGTCACCGTCTCGCTGGGCCTGCTGAACACCCGGGAGCACTTCGTTCCGCTTGCCGGCTCGCGTTTCGAGGGAGGAGACCTCCACCTCGGGTGGACCCGGGACAGAATCAGCGACGCCCCCGACGTGGCCAGCGACAAGGAGCTCTCCGCCGAAGAGGAACGGCTGCTGGGCGACTATTACGGGCTGTAGCGGCAGCCGCGGGCGGCGCGGCGGCCGGTCAGTGCGCCGTCAGCGCGTCTCGGCCTCCCGGGCCCTGCGGGTGGAGGCGTCGTTCGCCTTCTGCAGCGCGTCGACGAGTTCGCTCTTGGTCATCGTCGACCGGCCCGGTACGCCGAGCCGCTTCGCCAGGTCGTAGAGGTGTGCCTTGGAGGCGTTGGCGTCAACCCCGCCGGCCGTGTCTCGGGAGGAGTCGGCACCGCCTTCGGCCCGGGCATCGGAAGGGCCGTTCTTCTCCTTCGGCTCCCAGTGATCGCCCACCTTCTCGTGGGTGTGCTTCAGCGCCGCGAACGCGGTGCGGTGCGCCCGCTCACCGTCGCCGTACTGCTCCTCGGCTGACTCCAGGGTCCGGGCGAACGTGGCCCGGGCGGCACCGCCCGACCGCTGCAGCGTGCTGGGCAGCTCGTTCTTCGTTACCCTGCGCTTTCCCTTGTCTCCTGCCATCGGTGTCCCTCCTCCGGGAGCGTGCCTCAATCCTAGGCCGGTGCCGACTGCCTGTCCGGGTCGGCGAGCCGGGCGAGGTAGCGGACGAGTTCCCGCGGGCCCGAGAGCGGCGCCCCGGCCTCCACAACGGCGTTGTAGTTGGTGTTCGTGTTGACGTCGTAGGTCACCACCCTCCCGTCGACGGTCTCGATGAACTCGATGCCGCACACCTCAAGGTGGTTTCGCCGGGCAAAGTCGGAGTACGCGGCGATGATCGGGGAGTCGAACCCCTCTCTTCGGGAAAATAGCTGCTGGCCGGGTTCCGGCGCGATAGTGGCTCCCGGCGGCATAACCGGCCGGCCCGTCACCGGGTCGATGGCGCAGGCGTCGGCGGGGCAGAGCTGGAACCCGCCGCGCGCGGTGTCGGCCTTGATCGCGTAGATAAAGCTCCCGCCGACGAGCTCGACGCGGGTGATGAAGGGCTCGGCGGCCTGCAGGTATTCCTGCACCAGGGTGATTCCGTCCTCGGGCTCCTCGAAATCCGGGGACGCGACGTAGTCGGCCAGTTCGGCGTGGGAGTCGAACTTCCGCACCCCCAGTCCCTTGCCGCCCTGGTTGTGTTTGAGGATGAACGGCGCCTCGAAGGCCTCCGCAGCTTCGAGAATGCGCCGCCGTCCGATGGCCGCCACTGTCCGGGGCGTGTCGATCCCCGCGGCCCGAAGCGCCGTGAGCTGGTCCACCTTGCTCATCTCCAGCTCGAGCACGCGCCGCCCGTTGACCGTCCGGCGTCCGGAGGCCTCAAGCCAGGACAGCACCGCGCGGGCGTAGTCCTTGGACAGTCCGTGGCCGCGGGTGTGGGCCGAGGCGCTGATCCGGGACCAGAAGATCCCTTCGGGCGGCACGCCGTCCAGGTCGAGCACTCCATCGGTGAGCACCCACTCCACCACCTCGACGCCCTCCTGTTCGAACGCCCGGGCGAAGGGCGGAAACCAGTCCGGATTTTCATGGAGCGCGTAGATGGTCTTCATGGGTCCTCCCGCGGCGTGGGTGATCGGGTTCCGCCCATCCTAGCCGGGCGCGGGATCCCGCCGGCCCGGCGGGCCCGGGGCGGTGGGCCTCCTAGACTGGACCCATGACTGCAACACTCGTGGCCAAGTCCCTCGCCGGCGGCCGCGGCCACCGGATCCTGTTCACCGACCTCGACCTCACGGTGTCCCCGGGAGAGGTCGTCGGGGTGGTCGGGGCGAACGGCGCGGGGAAGTCTACGCTGCTGCGGTTGCTGGCCGGCGCCGACGCTCCCGCCGCCGGTTCGGTGCGCACGGCCCCCGCTGACGCGTTCGTCGGCTGGCTGCCCCAGGAGCACGAGCGGATCCCCGGGGAGACCGTCACTGCCTATCTGGCCCGCCGGACCGGGGCGACCGCCGCGACGGCGGCCATGGAGGAGGCGGCGGAGGCGCTGGGCTCGGGAACCCGCCAGGCGGAGGACACCTATGCGGCCGCGCTCGATCACTGGCTGGCCTCCGGCGCCGCGGACCTCGAGGAGCGCATCCCGCCGGTGCTGGCCGACCTCGCGGTGGGTGTGGCCCCGGACGCCCTCATGACCTCCCTGTCGGGCGGCCAGCTTGCCCGCGTCGCCCTGGCGGCACTGCTGCTCAGCCGCTTTGATCTGGTGCTGCTCGATGAGCCGACCAATGATCTTGACCTCGACGGCCTCGCCCGCCTTGAGTCCTTCATTCAGAACCTCCGCGGCGGTGTCGTGCTTGTCTCCCATGACCGGGAGTTCCTGGCCCGCTGCGTCACCACGGTGGTCGAACTCGATCTGGCCCAGAACCAGGTGGCCGTGTACGACGGCGGGTACGACGCCTTCCTCGAGGAGCGGGCCGTGGCCCGGCGCCACGCCCGGGAGGCCTACGAGGAGTTCGCCGACCGGAAGTCGGACCTCCTGGCCCGGGCCCGGACCCAGCGGGAGTGGAGCTCCCAGGGTGTGCGCAACGCCATGAAGAAGAACCCCGACAATGACAAGATCCGCCGCCGGGCCAGCATGGAGTCCTCCGAGAAGCAGGCCCAGAAGGTCCGGCAGATGGAGTCGCGCATCGCCCGCCTCGATGAGGTGGAGGAACCCCGCAAGGAGTGGCAGCTGCAGTTCAGCATCGGCGCCGCCCCGCGGTCCAGTTCGGTCGCGGCGACCCTGAACCAGGCGACCGTCCGGCGGGGCGCTTTCACGCTCGGCCCGGTGTCCCTGCAGGTCAACGGGGGCGAGCGCATTGGCATCACCGGGCCCAACGGTGCCGGGAAGTCCACCCTGCTGCGCCTCCTGCTCGGCCACGAGGCCCCCGCGGAGGGCACGGCGGCCCTGGGCGCCAGCGTGGCCGTGGGCGAGATCGACCAGGCCCGCCGTCTGCTGGACGAGGAGGCGCCCCTGGGGGACGCGTTCGAACGCCTGATGCCGCAGCTGAGCCAGGCCGAGGTGCGTACCCTTCTGGCGAAGTTCGGCCTGAAGGCTGACCAGACCGGGGCCCGGGTGGGCTCACTCTCGCCCGGCGAACGGACCCGGGCGGGGCTGGCGCTGCTTCAGGCCCGCGGGGTCAACCTCCTGGTCCTCGACGAACCGACGAACCACCTCGACCTTCCGGCCATCGAACAGCTCGAGTCGGCCCTCGAGGGCTACACCGGGGCCCTTCTCCTTGTCTCACACGACCGCAGGCTGCTGGAGAACGTCCGCCTTGACACCCGGTGGGAGGTCGACGGCGGCCAGGTGCGGGTCCGCCCCGCCTGAGCCGGCCCCGGGACACCTCCGAGCGCGGGGTCCGGCTAGCTCTCCGGGTCGTACCCGAACTCGCGGAGCTCCTGCGGGCAACGGCAGACCACCGCGATCCTTCGAGCCCACTCGAGCGCGTCCCTGCGCGTCGGCAGTTCGAGCACGAGGAACCCGCCCGTGAGCTGGGAGCCCGGATAGAGTTCGGTGCCCACCGAGCCGTCGGCGGAGACCAACACGGGATCGACCTGCTCGTTGATCCCCCCGCCGAAGACGTAGACTCCGGCATCCTTCGCCTCCTGGATCACGGCGTGGGATTCGGCGGAGACGATCGGGAAATCCTCGGCGCTGACCACCATGGCTTCGCTCGGGAAGGAGATGAGGTACTTGGTCATGTCCCGATGGTGCCCCGCCGGCGGGCCGCCCGCAACTGGTGGAGGCGCATCGAGGACCGGCGTCCGATGAGCCGTCCCTCTCCGCGTCGCGGGTACCGCTAGCGGCCGGGCTCGCGGGCGAGGGCCTTGTCGTGCTCGGCGTGCGCCCTGCCGATGAGCTCGAGGAACTCGGTCTCGTTGCGGATCAGGCGCTTGTACTTCTCCGGAAGCCGCTTCAGGTCGGCCTCCTCGGCGCACAGTTTGGCGTAGATCCGTTCGCGCTCGACAATGTCCGTCTCGTAGTTGAGGTCGAGGTAGTCGGTGGCATGGCGCCGGGCGCCGGAGACGGCGTTCTTGGCCTTGCCCTTGGGGCTGTAGACCGAGGCCAGGACCGTCACCAGGAGGACTCCGAGGATCACGGTCAGGGACACCCCGGTGCCGACCTCCACCACAGGCACCTCCTCGCCGTCGTTGATGAAGGGGAGGTTGTTCTCGTGCAGCGCGTGCAGGATCAGCTTGACGCCGATGAACCCCAGGATCACGGCCAGGCCGTAGGAAAGGTAGATCAGGCGGTCAAGCAGCCCGTCGATGAGGAAGAACAGCTGGCGCAGGCCCATCAGGGAGAACGCCGTGGCGGTGAAGACAATGAACACGTTCTGCGTGAGCCCGAAGATCGCCGGGATGGAGTCCAGCGCGAACAGGATGTCCGTTCCGCCGATGGCGATCATGACCAGCAGCATTGGGGTGAGGACCCGCTTGCCGTTCTCGATGGTGAACAGCTTGTCGCCGTCGTAGTGCTTGGACGCGGGGAGGAACCGCCGGGCCAGGCGCACCATCGCCGGCTCGGTGTCGTCGTCGTGTCCGCCGGGCTTCAGCAGGTTCCCGGCGGTGAGGAGCAGGATCAATCCGAAGATGTAGAACACCCAGGCGAACGAGTTGATCAGTGCCGCACCGAGGAAGATGAAGCCGGTGCGTGCGATGAGGGAGAAGACGATGCCGAACAGCAGCACCTTCTGCTGGTCGGCCCGCGGTACGCGGAAACTGGACATGATGATCAGGAACACGAACAGGTTGTCCACGGACAGCGCTTTTTCGGTGATGTAACCGGCGAAGTACTCGGTGCCCGCGGTGGGACCGCCGAACACCAGGACCCCCAACCCGAAAAGGACGGCGATTCCCACATAGATGGACGACCAGATCGCCGATTCCCGCAGCGTCGGCGTGTGGGCCTTGCGGACGTGGAAGAAGAAGTCGAAGGCCAGCAGGCCCACGATTCCGATGCCCGTGACGACCCAGACGAAAAACGGAACATCCATCCGTACGTGTTTCCTTCCCAGAGGCTGAGCGCCGGCTCACGGCCGGCAGGCTTCAACGATACTGGGACGGACTTACCCGGCGCCTCCGGATCGGGAAACATGACGGAGCCCGCAGGGGTGCGGGCACCGCTGCGGGCTCTGTTGGATGCCGGGTCCGGATGGGCCACCTGGGTGGAGCCGGAGGCGGATCACCGCCCCCGGCCGAACCCCGGTGCTACCACCGGTGGGCCACGTCGACCACGAGCCGTGAGCCGGTCCCCGGCGTGTCAAGGGTGAACACGCGGTAGGGAAGCCGGGCGCGCACGCCCAGCCCGAAGGTGGTCTCCCCTTCGAAGCTGCCCACGTAGGCGATCTGCCGGAAGGTGCTGTACCCGGCCGTGCTCACCACATCACTGCGGTTGAAGGGCCGGTAGGTTGCATTACCACGGGCGTCATAGGCGGGAGCCTTGACGCGGATCGAGAGGTCCGCCGCACCGCGGAGCGGTACAGGCGCACCGGACCCGGGCGCATGGACGCTCCGGGCATAGCGGACGTCGTAGCCGACCCGCTCCCCGCGCAGGTCGATCACCATCCGGTCGAAGCACGCGTGCCGGCCGGCACGCACGTTGGTGATCGGCGCCGTCGGTTGAGCAGCGGCCGTCTTGGGCAGTGAACCCCAAGTGATGCCGCAGTAGGCAGCCGACGCCGGCCCAGGAGCCGCGATCCCCAGCCCCGCCGCGAGTGCAAGAACTGCAAGCGCGGAGGACGATTTCTTCTTGAGATTTTTCATTACACACCATCTAAGGTTGCGGAATAGGTGCAATTATGGTAGCGCCGACTCGAAAGGAAGGATCCGGCGCCCGGCAGGTTGGCGCCGGATTGTTATTGTGGCTTCATGACCGGACTCCCCGTCGCCCTCGTTACGGGCGCCTCCCGCGGCATTGGCCGTGCCATCGCCGCCGAGCTCGCCCCCACCCACCACCTCCTGCTGGGCGGACGCGATTCCGCCGCCCTGACGGAACTGGCCGCCGGTCTTCCCTCCGCAGGCATCTTCGCCGCGGACCTTCAGCATCCGGCGGAGGTGGAGCAGGTCTGCGCGGCCATCGGGCGGCTCGACCTGCTCGTCCACTCGGCAGGCGTCCTGCGGGGAGGTGCCATCGCGGACCTGTCCGACGACGCGTGGCGGGAAAGCTTCGCGGTCAACCTCTTCGCCGTGGTTGGCCTGACCCGGCGGCTTCTTCCGGCCCTGCGCGCCTCGCGCGGTCAGGTGATTGCCATCAATTCGGGGTCCGGCTACACCTCGGGGCCCGGATCGGCGGCCTACAGCGGCACCAAGTTCGCCCTGCGCGCCTTCACCGACGCCCTCCGCGAGGAGGAGCGCCGGCACGGGGTGCGGGTCAGTTCGATCCACCCGGGCCGGGTGGCCACCGACATGCAGGAGGAACTGCACCGGCTTGAGGGCAAGGAGTACTCCCCCGAGGACTGGATCCAGCCGGCTCAGGTGGCCAAGGCCGTGCGGCTCGCCGCCGACGCCTCCCGGGAGGCGACCATCGAGACGCTGAGCATCCGTCCGTCCGGGATGGTCTGAGGCTTCGGGACCTGCGGCCCGCGTCGGTCCCGGCCGGCCCGGGCCGGCCGGGCGACTACTGCTCAGGCGCGCGCGGGTTCGGCCAGCAGCGCGTCGATCTGACCCATCGCCTCCCTGCTCCCCTCCTCCATGCCCATCTCCAGCATCTGCTGCAGCTGTTCGGCGCTTTCGAAGGAGGTCACCGTGGTCATCCGGGTGCGGCCCTCGACGGTCTCGAGGGTCATGACGCTGTGGGTGGCCCCCATCTTGTCGTCCGGCACACCGTTTTCGTCGGCGAATCCGTCGTCGTACTCAAGGCGGCGGGGTGCATCGATGGCAGTGATCTTCCACCAGCCGTGGAACTTCTCCCCCTCGGGACCGGTCATATAGTAGCTGGCGGACCCCCCGGGCACAAATTCATGGCGCTGGAAGGTTGCGGGGTAGGTCGGCGGACCCCACCAGCGCTCGAGCTGGCGCGGGTCCTCCCAGACCTGCCATACCCGCTCGACGCCGGCGTCGAACTCGGCGACGAAGGTGAGGCTGAGGGCCTCCGGGTCCTGGTGCGAAGAGATGAATGTCATGGGACTACTCCTTTTCCTCAGCGAGAATGTCAGCGATCCGGTCCACACGCTGCCGCCAGATCAGCTCGTACTCTTCGAGCAGCCGCCGCGCCTTTTGCACACCTTCAAGATCAGGCCGCACGATCTGCTCCCTTCCGCGCTTCTCCTTCGTGACGAGGGAGGCACGCTCCATTACCGCGACATGCTTTTGCACTGCGGCGAAACTCATGGCGTAGTGGGCGGCCAGTCCGGACACCGAGTACTCCCCCGTCATGACCCGGGCGAGGATATCGCGGCGGGTGGCATCGGCGAGTGCCTGGAAGAGGCGGTCCAGCCTGGCATCGTTCGCTTGATCTACAACCATTTGGTTGTAACTTACGCCGGCGTCCATCCGGCGTCAAGGGTTTTTCCGGTACGGGGGACCCGGCGCCTCTCCAGGCGCGCCGCCGGAACTCCCGGCCTCCCGAACTGGGTCTGCACCCCTGGCGAAAAGAGCACGGACTCGGGCGGTCCCGACACCTCCAAGCCCGCCGCCGCCACCAGAGAATCCCGGAGGTGGACCACTTCGGCGGGAAAGAGGCGCCAGGGTTCGTGCGTGTTGGGGACATACAGCGTGCGGCCGCCGAGCCCGGTATGCAGCCCGTACCGGGCGGTCAGTTCCAGCGAAAGGGGATCAGCCGCGGCCGCGGTCCGGTCGGGGCGCACCGAGAACGAGGAGGACGCTCGGCCCCTGAACCGCCGGACGTCGTAGCCGAACCGCTCCCCGCCGACGGCACCGGCCTTCTCCCCTGTCGGGCGGCAGCGTGACCACACGTAGTTGATCCCGAAGGCCCTGGCGGCCAGCACCACGGCCAGGCGCGACGCGTCGAGGGTGACGAAGACGACGCCGCGCACGCCGTCGGGCCCCCGTGAGTACAGGCGGACATTGATTTCGGTGAACGACCCAAGGTAGGGAACGGGCATCCCCTGCCCCAGCCCGGCGCCGACCATGCGGAAGCCGATCAGGCCGACCCAGGTGGAGCCGTCGATCTCATCGGGTTCCACCCCCGGCGGCATGTAACGCGCGGCGGCTGCTACCGGGATCCTCCAGTGCAGGAAGACCGCGTCGGCCCAGAACTGGTCCATAATGAGCGGGCGCGGAAGGGGCGGCGGATCCGGCCAGGCGCTGGGGGGTCGGGAATGCTTGGAGGTCACCGCGCCGCCCTTCCGCCCGCTGACTGCCTGCCCGCCGCCTGCTCCCGGGGAGTTCCCGCGGAGCTGGCGCGGATCCGTCTCAGGTGGACGGAGGGGGCGTACGGCGGTTCGCCCGCGCCCGGTTGGTCAGGCTCTGCATCGCCTGGTGGCGCCGCGCCGAAAGGTCGCGCAGCAGCTTGTTCGACTCGGGGTTCCGCAGTGCCGTGGGCGAGGGTCGCTGGTACCTGCGCCGCCCAGGGGTTTCGGAGCCGCCCGACTCGGGCCGGATCATCATGGAAACGTCCTCTCCCTGAAAATGCCCACCGAGCCGCGCGAGTCGGCCGTTGCGGGGTGAATCGATTGTAGGGCCGGGGGGATACGCGGACAAGGAAAAATCCAACCGTCGTATGTGACCGGACTAGAAGGCGTAGCGGATACGGCAGTACGGAAGGTGGCGCCCCATCAGTGCCCGGAAGTCGTCGAGGTAGCCGCGCTTTTCGGCGGCGGTGTACCGGACGTTGATGAATCCGTTCGACGAGCGCTTCTGTTCCTGGAGCTCGGGCCGCCACAGGATCTCCTCGGCGCGGGGGTGCCAGCCGAGGTTGACCTCGTGGAGCTGCTGGTTGTGGGTGAGGAAAATGACCTCCGCCGCGAGCTGCTCCTTGGCCCGCGGAGTCAGCACGGCGTCGATCTGCGCGAACAGCGAGCGCCACTCCTCCTGCCACCCGGGCGTGACAATCACCGGGGAGAAGTTGAGGTGGACCTCGTACCCGGCCTCCACGAAGTCATTGACCCCGGCAAGGCGCTCAGAGATGGGCGAGGTGCGGACGTCGACGATCCGCGCCAGCCGCTCGGGCATGAGGGAGAACCGTACCCGGGTCCGGCCACGCGGGTCCCAGCCGAGCAGGTCCCGGTTGACGTATTTGGTGGCGAAGGACAGTTTGGCCGTCGGCAGGCTCCCAAAGAGATCGACGAGGTCCCGGACGTTGTCGCTGACCATCGCGTCGACCGAACAGTCGCTGTTCTCGCCGATGTCATAGACCCAGGCGGTGTCATCGCACTGGTTGGGCTCGAGCTTCATGCCCTGGCGCGCCACGTGCCGCTCGAGATAGCCGCTGATCTGCTCGATGTTCGCGAAGACCGTGATGGGGTTGCTGTAGCCCTTGTGCCGCGGGACGTAGCAGTAGGCGCAGGCCATCGCGCAGCCGTTCGCCGTGGACGGCGCGATGAAGTCGGCGGAGCGCCCGTTGGGCTTTGCCGCCAGCGACTTCTTGACGCCCACGACGAGAGCCTCGGTCTTGATCCGCACCCAGCGCCGGACGTTCGCCTCGTCGCCGCTGAGCTCGGGGATACGCCAGTGGCTCGCGACTTCGACCACCTCGGCCTCCGGCCAGCGTGCCAGCACCTGCTGGCCCCGGGGAAGCGCGGCCGCCTCCGGCTCGATGTAGATACGGCTGACCTGCAGGAGTTTGCTCGCCTCAATCATGAATGCCTGGCTCCGGTTCGTGGGGGAATTCCACGCTATCGCGGCGCACCGACACTCCGGGGATGGCCCGGGCTGCGGCGATCCGGGCAACGAACGGCCCCGGCCCGGTGCGGCCTAGATGGTCTGGCGCACCCGGATGCCGGCGCGGCCCATGGCGTCGGTGTAGGCCGCATGGATCTCCTTGAGCCAGATCTCCTGGTTCGCCGGCGTCCCCTTGAAGGCCCGCTCGCTGGTGGAGCGCACCTCATAGATCTTGAAGCCGCGCTTGTAGATGGCCCGGTTCTCGAGTTTCATGAGCCGGCGGGCCGCCTTATGGGCGTCGGCGCCGTGGGCGATCAGGGCTGAGGCGCGCGGAACCTGCTGGAGGAAACTCAGGAGCGGTTTCACACCGTCGGCGATCTGATCCATCGACAGCGCCCGCTCCTTGCCCTCCTCGAGGAACCACGGGTACGCGTTCCACGGCATGACCTGCTCGGGGCGCAGGCCAGCGGACTCGTAGATCTCGGCGATCCGCACGGAGGCCGGATCGTCGTTTTCGAACGAGACGAACCCCGAGGGCAGCGATGAACCGGGACTCGAGAAAAGACTGACAATCTTGCAGCCATCGACGTCGTGCACCGGATCGATGTACGGAACGGATGACCCGGGCTTGAGGGCCCCGAGCGAATCGCACAGCCGGTTCACGTCTTCAATGTTGGGATCGTAGCGCCGCTCCCATTGCTGGGCCTGATAGGTGGGGTCCGCCATACGTTGTGCCAATTCAACCTCCTAGCGGACATCGCCTGGAGTGGCACAAACTTGTCCGCAGATCTCCAGTTTACGCCGCAGGGGGCTTCGCCCCGCGCAGGGGCCATAATCCCCGCCCCTCCGCGCCTCAGAAGGCGGACCGGGCCCGCCTTCACGGGGAAGTGCGGCGGCGTGTCGCAGCGGACACGCCGCCGTCCCGGAACTCATCCGAAGGGAGCCGGGCGGAGTGCCATGCGATAGCATGGAGTGCGCTGTTCTCACGTTTATCGATTACTGTTATCATGAGAAGATGCTCATGACATATGAGGGCGGAGCTCCGGTCATCCGGGACTCTCCGGCCCTGGACCTCGCGAACACCTACTTCGCGGTACGCGGGAAGCCCCGGGAGGGACTTTCGACGCCGGCCGATGTGGCGGCCTGGGTCCTCGAAGTGGCCCCGCAGCTCGACGGGATCGAACTGCCCGCCGAGGAGCTCGCCGAGGCCGGGGAGGCCGACCTCGCACTGTTCCTCGAACTGCGGAGCGCGGTGCGGACCCTCGCCTCGGACCTCACCAAGGGTCTCAGCCCGGCCGACGGGCCCGTCGCGGTCCTGAACCGCGCCGCCGCGCTGGCCCCGGCATCGCCGGTCCTGACCCTCACCCCGCAGGGTGCGCTGTCGAAGTCCACCCGGGCCCGGAGCACCGCTCCCCGGTCCGCGCTGTCGGCCCTGGCCCGGGACGCCGCCGACCTGTTCTCCGGGGAGCGGCTGCACCAGCTGCGCGACTGCCAGGCTCCGGGGTGTTTCCTGTTCTTCCTGAAGGATCATCCCCGCAGGGAATGGTGCACGCCGGCCTGCGGGATGCGCGTCCGCGCCTCGCGCGCCTATTACAAGCGCACCCATGCGGAGGAGGTGTCCCCGGGCTCGTAATCGCCCGGGACACCGCCTCCAGCATCGGGAGCCGGCGCGCTCCCGCACTGGATCCGCCGCCGTACTGGCTTACAGCCCGTACTGTTCGAGGAGCCGCAGCCAGACCTCACTGACCGTCGGGAACGACGGGACCGCGTGCCAGAGCCGCTCCAACGGCACCTCGCCGGCAATCGCGATCGTCGCCGCGTGGAGCATCTCAGCGACGTCCGGCCCGGCCAGGGTCGCACCGATGATGACCCTGCGGTCCTCGTCGACGATCATCTGCGCCCATCCGGTGTACCCCTCGGAGTGGAGGGCGGAACCGGCCACCGCGATCGGCAGCGAGACCTCCGACGCGTTGACGCCGTCCTTCTGCGCCTGCTCGAGCGTGCGTCCCACCATGGCGATCTCCGGATCGGTGAAGACCACCTGCGGCACCGCATACGAGTTCGCCGTCGCGGCATACTTGCTCCACGGCTCGACGTCATCACCGAGGGTACCGGCGGCACGGGCGGCGATGGCATCACCGGCGGCACGGGCTTCGTACTTGCCCTGATGGGTCAACATCACCTTGTCGGCGGCATCACCCAGGACATAGAGCCAGTCACCTGCGCTGCGGACCCGCCCCGTGTCATCCGAGGGAAGGCCCTTCGGGCTCAGCCCGAGATCCTCGAGTCCGAGCCCGTCCAGCGCCGGCCGGCGGCCTGTGGCCACGAGCAGCTTGTCGGACTCGATGGTGTCACCGCTGTCGAGGGTGACGGCCACCGAGTTTTCACCGTTCTTGGCAACGGTCCGGATGCCGGTGTCGGTCAGGACCCGGATCCCTTCCTTTTCCAGTGCGTTCTTCACAAGGTCGGCCGCCGGCGCCGGGAATCCCCGAAGGATTCCACTGCGGGCAATAATCGTCACCTTCGCCCCGAGCCGGGAGAAGGCCTGGGCCAGCTCGGTGCCGGCCACGCCTGCGCCGATCACTGTGATCGACTGCGGAACGTCCTCGGCGGAGACAAGCTCGCGGGTGCCCCAGAACGGAGTCTCATCGAGCCCCTCGATGGCGGGGACTACCGGCACGGACCCGGTGGCGATCACGACGGCCTGGCGGGCCTGGATCGTGGTGACCGTGCCATCCTGGGCGGTGACCTCAACCTCGCGCTCCCCGGAGATGCGCCCCAGGCCGCGGACCAGGGTGATCCCCTGCTGGGCCACCCACTTGACCTGGCCGGCATCGTCCCAGTTGGCCGCCATCGCGTCCCGGCGGGCGAACACCTGGGCGGCGTCGAGACTGCCGGTCACCGCTTCGCGCGCCCCCGGCAGGGACAGTGCGGCGGAAAGGGCGGCGCCGGAACGGATGAGCGCCTTGGACGGCATGCAGGCCCAGTACGAGCACTCGCCGCCGACCAGTTCGGATTCGACCAGCACCGCCGTCAGTCCGCCCCGGACCGCCCGATCGGCCACATTCTCTCCAACCGGGCCGCCGCCGATAACGACAACGTCGGCTGTCTTTACTTCAGTCACAATTTTTACCTTCCACCACGTGGGGCCGGGAAAGCCGGCCTACCGGGCCCGGAAACAGACCCTGATCTTTGTGCTGCCGCCCGGGAGGTCGACTCCCTGCCGCGTTGGTACAAGCGCGGATCCTCAGCGCCCCTGGCACGGCAGGCCGCACAGAGCCTGCCCGTCAGGATGGAAAGGCCCGCCCCGAACAATCCCGATGAGGGCTTGTTTCGTTGGGGTCTTCCGCATTCAGATTCTCTAACTGTTAGTACGCTAAGCTTTATTCCACAGGAAGTCCTTTCACCTCAGGATGGAGCCATGGCCGCACCCGACGACGATCTGATGCTCGAGCGCCAGCTCTGCTTTGCGCTGTCCATTGCCTCACGGACGGTGGTCAACGCCTACCGTCCGGTCCTTGAGAGATTGAAGCTCACCCACCCCCAGTACCTGGTGATGCTCATCCTTTGGGAGCAGGACAACCGGTCGCTGCGGGAGATCAGCGAGACCCTCATGATGGAGCCGGCCACCCTCTCCCCGATGCTCAAACGCCTTGAGTCCCTGGGCTACATCACCCGGAACCGGGTGCCCGGGAACGAACGGACGCTGGCGGTGCGCCTGACGGAGACGGGAACCGCTTTGAGGGCGGAGGCCGTCGGGGTGCCGGGGACCATGCTGGAGCGGCTCGGGCTGACCCGGGAGCAGGTGGAAACGCTCAACGACTCAATGCGCGGGATTATCGCGGCAGCCACCCGGGCCGGCTCCGCCGCCGGCTAGAACCGGCGCCGGGCAGGGCTGCCGGGGTCAGCGCGACACCGGCTCCGTCGCCTCAAGCAGCGGGAGTTCGCTGCGCCTCGGCGTCCCCTCCCAGTCTCCGGGCACCAGACACGCGAAGGCTCCGGTGCGCACCGCCGTCAGCAGGCACTCCTGGGGCGGAAGCCCCCGCAGCCGTTCGGCGAGATATCCGGCGACGAAGGCATCACCGGCACCGACGGTGTCCACGGGCTGAACCGGAATGGCGGCCTGCTCGAAGTACTCTCCGTCCACCAGGGCCGCGCACCCCTGGGCGCCGCGCTTGACCACGACCTGCGAGGGCCCAAGCTCCGCGAGCGCGCCGGCGAGTTCCCGCGGCCCCTGGGCCGGGCCCACCAGCAGGGCGGCTTCGTCGTCGCCAGCGAACAGGATGTCGGCCCGGCCCGCAAGACCCCGGAGCACGGGTGAGGCGGCCTCGGGGCTCCACAGCGCCGCGCGGTAGTTGACGTCGAAGGAGACCGGGATGCCGGCTGCGCGCGCCGTCTGCACGGCGAGGTCGACGGCGTCGGCGGCCGACTCCGACAGCGCCGGGGTGATGCCCGTGACGTGCAGGAGCCCGGCGGCGGCAATCTCCTCCACCGGCACATCGGCGGGGCCGAGGCGGGAGCCGGCACTGCCTGCCCGGTAGTACCAGACCTTCTGGGTGTGCTGGGTGCGCCGCTCCTTGATCATCAGCCCGGTGGGCGCGGCCGGGTCCCGGACCGCGCGCACCTCGAGGCCTTCGGCACGCAGCTCGCGGACCACGAGGTCACCGAGGCTGTCCTCACCCACCCGGCCGAACCACGACACCGGGGCGCCGAGCCGGGCCAGGGCGATGGCGACATTGGACTCGGCACCGCCGATGCCCAGGCCCAGCTCGGAGGCGTGGGCCAGCGGCCCGGGCGTCTGCGCCCTCATCAGGGCCATGGTCTCACCGAAGGTGACCACCCCGGCGGACCCGGCGGGGCTCCCGCCGGGCACCGCAGTCATTCCTCTGCTCCCCTCGGTGCGGGCACCGGACGTGACCGTGCCACCAGTTCGGAGACCTCGCGGGCCCGCCGGATCAGGCCCGCCGGGCTTCCGCCGGCGAAGGCGTCCTGCAGGAGCGGTCCGCCGAGGCTGACGGCGAGCGCACCGGCCTCGATCCAGCCGGGCGCGTCGGCGATGCCGATGCCGCCGCTGGGAATGACGGCGATGTCCGGGAAGGGCCCGCGCAGCTGGCCGATATACCCGGGACCCACGGTGGAGGCGGGGAACAGCTTGACCGCCGTCGCCCCCGCGTTCCAGCCGGC
Organism: Arthrobacter zhaoguopingii; assembly: GCF_009828605.1. NCBI lineage: Bacteria > Bacillati > Actinomycetota > Actinomycetes > Micrococcales > Micrococcaceae > Arthrobacter > Arthrobacter zhaoguopingii. Next base: position 32,764 of record NZ_WIAE01000013.1, read on the forward strand.
GAGCAGCTCGGTGGGGGTCAGGCCGCCGGGGTAGACCGGGATGCCCCGCTCAACGCACAGGCCCACCGTGGGAAGGTCCATCACCGGGGTGACGATGTAGGCCGCTCCGGCGTCGATGGCCTGGTGCGCCTGCTGGACCCTGGTGACCGTACCCACGCCGATTTCGGCTTCGGTCCCGAACCGTTCGAGGAGCCGCGGCAGCTCCTCGAGCGCGCCGGGGGTGCTGAGGGTCAGCTCGATCGAGGTGACCCCTCCGGCGAGGAGCGCGTCAATCACCGGGGCGTACTGGTCCGCGTGGCCCGCGCGGAGTACCGCGATCACGGGGTTCCGGAGCAGGGCCTCGCCCGCGGCCGGACGCTGGAGGGAGGCGGGAGAAGTCATCGGCCCAGCCACCCGCCGTCGATCGGAAGGATGGTGCCGTGGATGTAGTCGGCGGCACGCGAGGAAAGGAACACGACTCCTCCTGTCAGGTCGTCCGGTTTCCCCCAGCGTCCTGCGGGGATGCGCTCGAGGATCTGCGTCGAGCGGTTCCCGTCGGCCAGGAGGGCCTCGTTCATGTCGGTGGCGAAGTAGCCGGGTGCGACGGCGTTGACGTTGACGCCCCGGCCCGCCCATTCGTTGCTCAGCGCCTTGGTCAGCTGTCCGACGGCGCCCTTCGATGCCGCGTACGCCGGCACCCGGAACCCGCCCTGGAAGGTGAGCATCGAGGCGAGGTTCACGATCTTCCCCTCGCCGCGCTCCAGCATGGGGGCACCGAAGCCCTGGCACAGCTGGAAGACGGCGCGGGTGTTGACCTGCATCACGGTGTCGAAGTCCGCCAGCGGGAACTCAACGGCGTCGTGCCGGATCTGCGTCCCGGCGTTGTTGACGAGGATGTGCACCTCGGAGGCGGCCAGGGCGGCGGCGATCGCCCGGGCAATCGACTCCTCGCTGGTGAGGTCCACCGGGACAGTGTCGATCCGGCGGCCCAGCCGCGCGGCGGTCTCCTCGAGTTCGATGGAAACCGCGCTGCGCTGCAGGGCGATCACGTCCGCTCCCGCCTCGAGCAGGGCCCGGGCAGTGGCCCGGCCGATGCCGCGGGAGGCCCCGGTGATGGCGGCGGTGCGCCCGGTGAGGTCGAAGGGATTAGACATCGGCCGCCCCGCTCTCTTCGCCCGCTGACCCGACAAGGACCTTCAGGACCCCGCCGGCCGACATGGCCTTCGTGAAGGCCTCGGGCACCTCGCCGAGGCCGAAGACCTCGATGGGCAGCCGGTCCAGCTGCAGCACGTCGGCCTCGATCAGCCCGACGGCCCGTTCCATGTCCTGCCGGGTGTAGACCCGCACACCGAGGAGTGTCTGCTCGGAGAAGGTGATTCCCTGGAGGTCGAGCTTCGCCGGTTCCTTGTACACCCCGACGAGCACGATGGTGCCCTGCACACGGGCCGCCCCGGAGAGGGCGGCGGCGACGGAAGGGTGGGCCGCGGAGTCGAAGACAATATCGGCGCCCGCGCCTGCGGTCCTTGAGCGGACGGTGCCGGCGGGGTCCTCACCCGGTGCGAGGACGGAGAAACCGAACCGCCCGGCCGCCTCCCGGCGGTCCTCGCTCGGCTCGATCAGGAACACCTCCCCGGCGCCGGCCTCCCGGGCGACAAGGGCCGTGAGCAGCCCGATCGGGCCGGCGCCGAAGACGGCGACGCGCTCGCCCCCCGACAGCCCGGACCGGGCGACGGCGTGCACCGCGACGGCCAGGGGCTCGGCGAGGGCGGCCTGCCGTGCGGGCACCTTCGGATCGACGGGCAGGAGCGCCCGCGCCGGGAGGGCGACATATTCGGCCAGCGAGCCCGGCGCGTCGATGCCGTAGAGGTTGAGGCGAGAGCACACGTGGGAATTCCCACTGGTGCAGGGGCCGCAGGTGCCGCAGGTGATCAGCGGCTCCACAACGACCCGGGTCCCCTCGGCCGGGCCGTCCGGTGCGGCGACGGCAACCGTGCCGGTGATTTCGTGGCCCAGGATCAGCGGCGGCGCGGCCCGCGGGTGGGTGCCGTGGTAGATGGAGAAGTCGGTGCCGCACAGGCCCGTGTATTCGACCCGGATCAGCGCCCAGCCGTCGGGCACCTCGGGCAGGGGAACCTGCTGCACCGCGACGGTCTCCGGCGCGGTGAGCACGGCGGCCTTCATTGTCGAATCGGAGGGGGTCATGAGAGCACTTTCGGGTTGAGGATATTGCGCGGAACGGTTCCGGAGCACACATCGAGCACGTTCTCAAGGGTCCGGCTCTTCAGTTCGCCGTAGGACTCCTCGCTGTACCAGGCGGCGTGGGGGGTGAGGACCGCGTTCCCGAGACCCAGGAGGGGGTGGCCCTCCGGCAGCGGTTCCTGTTCGAAGACATCGAGGCCCGCCCCGGCGAGCTGCCCCGACTTCAGGGCGGCAACCACCGCCGCGGTATCCACGACCCCGCCGCGGCACGTGTTGACCAGCACCGCTCCGGGTTTCATGGCCGCGAGGGTTCCGGCGTCGATGAGGTGGTGCGTCTCGGCGTTCAGCGGCACATGGAGGGAGACGACGTCGGCGCGGGCAAGGAGTTCCTCGAACGCTACGACTTCAACGCCGTCGGGAGTGACCGAGCCCGGGGTGAGGCGGGGTTCGTAACCGATCACCGTGTACCCAATACCCCGGGCCTTGCGGGCCGCGGCCGAGCCGATGAGTCCGAGCCCGACGATGCCGAAGACCCGGGTGGCGGTCCGGTGCAGCGGCCGCACCGCGGCCAGGCTGTGTTCGCCGGCGCGCATGCGCCGGTCGAGCTGGGTCACTCCGCGGGCCAGGGTCAGGGCCAGCGCAATCGCGTGGTCGCTGACGTCTTCGGTCCCGTAGTCGGGCACGTTGCACACCGCGACGCCGCGGGCCGTGGCGGCGTCGACGTCGACCGTGTCGACGCCCACCCCGTAGCGCCCGATGGCCTTGAGTCCCGGGAGTGCGTCGAGCACCCGGGCCGTGATGGGCGCGTACTGCACCAGGATCCCGTCGGCTCCCGCGGCGGCGGCGATGACGTCGTCCTCGGTGCGGCAGGAGGCCAGGGTGAGGGCGGCCCCGCGCCTGCGGGCGAGCTCCTCCTCAATGGCAATGGAGTCGTGGTCGCAGTCGGTGATGACGATTTTCAGCTGATCGGACATCTCATCCCTCCGTGAACTGGAATGCTAGTGCTTTTCCACCGGGTCCGAACCTCCGCGACCGTCATGCACGCACCCGTTCGAGGGACGCGAAGTCCAGCTCGACGCCGTGGCCGGGAAGTTCGGGCGCCACGGCGAAGCCGTCCTCAATGCGCAGCGGCGCGGCAAGGTAGGCGTCGAGCCCGAATCCGTGGGCCTCCATGTAGGTGCGGTTGGGTGCCGCGGCCAGGGCGTGGACGGTGAGGTCGTGCACCCCGTGCGAGGTGACCGGGAGGTTGTGCGCCTCGGCCAGGGCGCTGACCTTCCGGAAGGTGGTGTAGCCGCCGCAGTTGCTGACGTCCGGTTCGGGGAAGGTGATGGCACCGGCGGTGATGGCCTGCTGGAACTCGTACAGGGTGTGGAGGTTCTCGCCTCCGGCGATCGGCTGGCGGCCTTCGCGGACGATGCGGGCGTACCCGGCGAAATCGTCGGGGATTGTGGGCTCCTCGATCCAGACCAGGTTGAAGTCGGCGAGCGCGTGGGCGGCGCGGATCGACTCGTCGACACTCCACTTCATGTTCGCGTCGACCATCAGGGGGAAGTCCTCTCCGAGGTGCTCGCGCATCCGGGCCACCCGGGCGACGTCCTCGCGCAGCTGCGGCCGTCCGACCTTCATCTTGATGGCACGGAACCCGTGCTCCTGGTAGCCGTCGGCCTGGGCGAGCAGGTCCTCGATCGGCAGCTGAAGGTCGATCCCGCCGGCGTACACGGGCACCTTGGGGTCGAACCCGCCGAAGAGGCGCCACAAAGGCTGCTGGGCCTTCTTGCCCTTGAGGTCCCACAGCGCGATGTCGATTGCGGAGATCGCCGAGGTCACATGTCCGCCGCGGCCCGCGTAGTGGAGGGCCCACCACATCTGCTGCCAGAGCGATTCGATGCGGTCGGCGTCCTGGCCCTGCAGCAGCGGCGCGAGGTAGCGGTCGATCATCACGGCCACGGCCGCGCCGCCGTGGTTGACGGTGTAGGTGTAGCCCAGGCCCACGGCCCCGTCGCTGTCGGTCACCCGCACGGTGATGAGTTCGAAATCCAGCATCACCCCGTGCATGCTGTCGGTCAGCGTCTGCTGCAGGGGGATCCGGTAAAGGTCCGTCTGCATTGTTTCGACTTTGGCCATGGTCACTCCTTTGGACGTGGGTACCGAGGAGCCGGCCATTCCCCGGAGGGCCGTCCGACGCCTAGAAAACCGGTTTTCCCCGGCGGCGTCCACCCTACGGCGATTCCAGGGTGAGGTCAACATCACATCTGCTGCTATGGCAGAATCAGACTGCCGCATGCATCGAAGGGAGGTCCAGTGCGCGACGCCGACGCTCCGCTCCACCCGAAACAGCGGTCCCGCCTCATTGACGTGGCCAACCATGCCGGTGTCACAAAATCGGTCGTTTCCCGGGTCCTGAACAACGACCGCACCCTTTCCATCCGGGAGGAGACCCGCACGCGCATCCTCGACGCGGTGCGGGACCTCGGCTACCAGCCGCACACCGGCGCCCGCGCCCTGGCCGGCGCCAGTACCCGCGCCCTTGCCCTGCTCATCCCGGACCTCACCAACCCGGTCTACTCCCGCATCACCCGCGGCGCCGTCCAGCAGGCGCGGGTCCGCGGCTTCGCCATGCTGCTGGCGGAGGACTCCGCCGATTCCGGCGTGGACCGGCAGTTCGCCGACCTCGTGGCGAGCCACCGGGTGGACGGGCTCCTCATCGCCTCGGCGCGCCCCGACCACCCGCTGTTGGGCATGCTGCCCGACTCCCGGATTCCGCACGTGTTCGTGAACCGGGTCGTCGCGGGCTCCGGGCGGAACATTTCGCTGCAGATCGAGGCGGCCAGCCAGGCTGCCCTCGACCACCTGCTCGCGCTGGGGCACCGTCGGATCGGCCATGTCTCGGGTCCGGAGCAGCTCGCGCCGACCGTCAGCAGGCGGGCGGGGCTGCTCGGCGCCGCGGTGGCGGCAGGGATTCCGGAACCCTCGATCGAATCAGGGGAGTTCAACGAGCAGGGCGGCTATGCCGCAGCCACCCGGCTCCTGGCGGACCATCCCGACCTCACCGCGATCTACGCCAGCACCCTGAACCAGGCGATCGGCGTCCTCTCGGCCGTCCATGCCGCCGGGCTGCGCATTCCCGAGGACATCTCGGTCATCTCCTATGACGACCTCCCCCTCGCCGGGTTCCTCCACCCTCCCCTGACGGCCATCGCCATGCCGCTGATGGAGCTGGGGCAGGCCGCCGTCGACGCACTCTGCGCCCAGCTCGAAGGAGCACCCCCCGAGGATGTGCTGGTGCCGGGCGCCCCCGAGGTGGTGGTGCGCGGGTCCACCGGGCCGCCGCGTTCGGGACCGTCCGCCGGCGCCGCAAACGTGCCGTCTTAAAGCGGATCCCTCCTTCGGGGGCGGCCCTTCGGCGGCCCCCAGGCGCTAGTCTTAGCGCACCGGACCGAAGGGACCCGCACCATGACGAAAACGATCTACAGAGCCGCCTCCTCCCTCAACGGATTCCTCGCCGACGGGGAGGGTTCGATGGACTGGCTCTTCGCCGTGGATCAGCCCGAGCCCTACCACCAGGGGCACTTCCTGGACGGCATCACGGTCCTGGTCCAGGGGTCGAAGACCTATGAGTGGATGCTCGAGGCCGAAGGCGTCCTCGAGCGCCCCGGACGGTGGCGGGAGTTCTACGGGAACCGCCCCGCGTTCGTCTTCACCAACCGGGACCTTCCCCGGCCGGACGGCGCCGATGTGCGGTTCGTCTGCGGCGAGCCCGGCGCCGTCTACCCGCAGCTCGTCGAGGCTGCGGGGGACAAGGACATCTGGCTGATGGGCGGCGGTGACCTCGCCGGCCAGTTCTTCGACGCCAACCTGCTCGATGAGGTGCAGGTGGCGATCGCCCCGGTCACCCTCGACGCCGGGGCGCCGCTGCTGCCACGCTTTATCCAGTCGGACCGGCTCAACCTGCGCAGCGCGGAGCAGCTCGCCCAGTTCGCCCACCTGACCTACGAAGTCACCCGCTGGCAGCCCAATCCCTCCTAGGCACCCGCCCAGGCCCGGATGCCGCGCTTTTCCTGTGCCTTTCCTGCGGATAATCCTCTGGTGCCGCTCTCCCGGCGGTTCGAGAATGGAGGGGAGGGCGGCAGCGAACCTGCCCTCCAGCGGCGGCTGCGGCCCCGCTTTCGACAAGGGCAAAACCGGTGCGAGCCGGTGACGCAAAGCCACGGGGCCTTTCCGGTCAGCCGGGCTTCCGAACAGCAAAGGTCTCTCATGCACGATGCCTCCCCGGGCACCGCCCTGCCCGCCCCCCGCCGGTTGGCGGCACGCCTGCTCCGCACCGCGCTCGCCCTCTGCCTTGCCGCCGTCGTTGCGGCGCTCGGACCCGGGGCGCTCCAGCCGGCGCACGCCGCCACGGCGTCCATCTCCCTCAGCGCCTCCAGCGGACCCGCCGGGTCGCTGGTCACCGTCTCCGGAACCGGATTCCCCAAGAAGTCGAAGGGCACCCTCACCGCCGGCACGGCCTCCGTTCCCTTCACCGCCAACGCGTCCGGATCCTTCACCGCCGGCATTGTCATTCCCGACGCCGGCAGCCCGGTGCTCATCGAGGCACGGGCGGGCTCGGGCCTCGCCTCTGCGCCCTTCACCCTGACCTACGCCCCGCCCCCCGGACCCGCCCCCGTGCCGGGGATCCGCGCGGCGCCGCTGCGTTTCGGCGCCGGGACCCCCGGCGGTCCGATGGCCGCCGGTGAGCTGGACGAGGTGGCCGTGCTCGCCGGTGAGGCGCCGTCGGTCGTCCTGTCCTACAAGGACTTCGCCCAGGCCCCGCCGCTGGCCGAGCTTGACGCCGTCCGCTCCCGCGGTGCCGTGACCCTGCTGACCTGGGAACCCTGGCTCTGGGGCGGCGGCACCGCCCAGCCCGCCTACTCCCTGGACCGCATCACCGCCGGGGACTTCGACCCGTACCTGCGACAGTGGGGCTCCGCCCTGGCCCAGTGGGGCCACCCGGTGATGCTGCGCTTCGGCCACGAGATGAACGGCAACTGGTACCCCTGGGCGGAAGGGATCAACGGCAACGAGGCCGGCGACTACGCGGCGGCGTGGCGCCATGTGCACGACGTCGTGGCCTCCACGGGCGCCTCCAATATCTCCTGGGTATGGAATCCGAACGTGCCGTACTGGGGGTCGACGCCCCTGGATCAGCTCTACCCCGGAGCCCAGTACGTCGACGCCGTCGCGCTCGACGGCTACAACTGGGGCGCCTCCGCCTCGTGGAGCACCTGGGTGGAGCCCGATGCCCTGTTCGGAGAAGGGCTTGCGGAGCTGCGCCGGCTCGCCCCGGGGAAGCAGATCCTGATCGCCGAGACCGCATCGGCGGAGGCGGGCGGCTCGAAGTCCGGCTGGAACACGTCCCTGGTGCGCTACCTCGCGGCCCAGCCCGACGTCACGGCCCTGGTCTGGTTCCACTTCGCCAAGGAAGCCGACTGGCGGATCAACAGCAGCGCCGGTTCGGCGTCTGCGCTGGCACAGGCGCTCGCCGCCCGGCCTCCCGCGGGCTGAGCCGTCCCCGGGGCGGACCCGCCTTCCGCTCCGGGCGGTCGACCGGAGTGGAAAGCCCGGAATTTCCGCAATGTGGGGACTTCTAGTTCTCGACCCGCTCCGGGGCCAGCCGGTATCCCACGCCCCGGACGGTCACCAGCCAGGCGGGCTGGCGGGGATCTTCCCGGAGCTTCTTTCGAAGATTTCCGATATGCACTTCGACAGCCCGCTCGTCCACATCGCTAACGTAAGCCGCATCGCGGTACTGCTCGCCGCGCACGACACGGACTAAATCGGCTTTAGTGCGGACCGACCCGCCGCTGCGCATAAGGTCATGAAGTAAATCGAACTCGCTCCGCGTTAAACTGATTTCGGCGTCGAACAGTTTGGCCGTGCGGGTCTCCTGGTGGAGCACGAGGCCGTTGTGGCGCAGCACCGGCTGCTGCGGAGCCGCCCCCGCCTCGGGGGATGCGCCGGCCGGCCCTCCGGCCTCCCGCGGACGCCGGAGCATGGCAGCGACCCGGGCCCTCAGCTCGCGGGGCCGGAAGGGCTTGGTGAGGAAATCGTCGGCGCCGGACTGAAGGGCCATGAGGGTGTCCAGTTCATCGGCGCGTGCGGTCAGCATAATGACATAGCAGTCGCTGAACGCCCGGATGCGCCGGAGCACCTCGAAACCGTCGATATCGGGCAGTCCGACGTCCAGGGTCACCACCGTGGGGCTGTTGCCGCGCACCGCGAGGACCCCGTCACGCCCCGTCGCCCCTGAGTGAACCTCGAACCCCGACTGCTGGAGGACAGCGCTCAAGAGATTGCGCACATCCTCGTCGTCTTCAATAACGACGGCAGTCCCCTGCTCACCCATATTTTTCCCTTACGCCGGAGGCCGGGAGTGGTGAAACGTATTCACCCTCGTGCACCTTGAGACCCGTGATTGTTTTACAGGCTACAAGGGAAGTTCGTGTTAAGTAAGTTACGCAAGATTGCCGCAGTTTCTTTACCGAATTTCTGCACCTCATTGCCCGTACGGGAGCAATAATAGAGAAATGTCCTCTCTTCATACGGAACCCGCGCGTCCAGCCTTTCTGTATGAGCCTCCGCCCGTCGAGTCCACCCCGACCACAAAGACGAACCTCTACTTCCGGCGGCTCGGTCCGCGGGTCCGGATCGGCCTGTGCCAGCTGCCCCTGACGGTCATCGTCATCGGCATCGTGCTGGCCGCGCCGAGCATCTGGCCGGGACTGCTCAGCCTCCCCTGGTTCCAGCTCGGACTCGCCATCCACGCGGCGCTGTTCCTGATCTGCTGGCTGATCCCCTGGGAGAGACTGCCCCAGGCCGCCCCCCTGCTGATCCCGGTCGGTGACCTGCTGGCGATTGCCGTGACCCGCAACAGCGGGCTGGAAATTCTTCCCGGCCTCGGTGCGCTCGCAGTTTTCCCGGTCATCTGGCTGGCCGCCGCGGGCATCCTCGGCTGGCTGGCGGTGCTCATGAGCTTCGTCGGGCCCCTGCTGATCGTAGGGTTTCCGCTGCTGGCCAAGCTCCCGGATGTCACCGCGGCCGAGCTGAGCGGCACGGTCTTCCTCCCCGTGACACTGCTCGCGGTCGCGCTCGCGGTCCGCTTCGCGACCGCCAATGTAGCACTGCAGCAGCGGCAACTGATGAAGAAGGATGCCATCCTGCGTGAGCTGCTCAAGTCGAGCAAGGAGCGCGAGCGGCTCCTGCACACGGTGCTGGACACCATTGACGTCGGCGTCGTAGCGGTCAATGCCGAGGGCGAGACGATCCTCACCAACCACCAGCAGAACCTCCTCCACCGGCTCGCCCTGCCCTCCGGAAGCTCCGGCACCGACGAGTCAGCGCTCGCACTGTTCGGCCAGGATCAGCGGACGGTCCTGCCGGAGGCCAAGCGCCCGGTGCGCCGGGCGGTCGACGGCGAGTCCTTCGCGGATTACCTGATCTGGATCGGGCAGGGCAGCGACCAGCGGGCCCTCTCCACGGCGGCGCGGGCCATGAAGAGCGACTCCGGCGAGTTCAGCGGCGCCGTCATCGCCTCGAGCGATGTCACCGGCCTGGTCGAGGCGATCGCAGCAAAGGACGATCTGATCGCCAATGTCTCCCACGAGCTGCGGACGCCGCTGACCTCGATCCTCGGCAACCTCGAACTGGCGCAGGACTCCGGCGACGAGGTGCCGCCGCGCACCGCCTACTACCTGGACATCGCCCACAGCAATGCCGAGCGCCTGCTCGAGATCGTCTCGGACCTGCTGCTGTCGGCCTCCGCCGCGCTGAGCATCCACCCCCGCCGCACCGACATCGCGGGCCTTGTGGATTCCAGCGTCGGCTCTCTGAGCGCCCAGGCCCGCACCGGGGGGATCACCATCCGGGTGGATGTGCCCTCCCCGCTGTGGGCGCACACCGACCCGCAGCGGATCTCCCAGGCGATCGACAACCTGCTGTCGAACGCGATCAAGTACTCCCCGGAGGGCGGCACGGTCACCATCACGGCCCGGCCCGACGGCGACGAGGTGGTCCTGTCGGTCGAGGACACCGGCTCCGGAATGACCCCGGCGGACGCCGCGAGGGTCTTCGACAAGTTCTTCCGCGCCCGCTCGGCCCGGGAATCGGAAATTCCCGGCACGGGCCTCGGCCTCTCCATCACCAAGGCCATCGTCGAGGGCCACGGCGGAACGATCTCCTGCAGCAGCGATTTCGGCCGGGGCACCCGCTTCACCGTCACCCTTCCGGACCACCCGGCGCCGGCCGACCTTCCGGCCTAGCCGGGAGTCCCGGCCGGCGCCGGTGGCGGACGGCCCGCCGGAGCGCTCCGGCACTGCCTGGTGATTGACGCCGGTTCCCGGTTTTGCAGTAGAAATGAGGAATGCAGTCCTCCCCCGTTCTTCACCTTTCGCGTTCGGGCACAAGCGTTGTGCTCGACACCACCACCAACGGTCTCCCGGCGGTTCTCTACTGGGGCGAGGCCCTGGGGGACATCGCCGAGGACCAGCTTGTTGCCCTCGCAGCGGCCCTCCGCCCGCAGCGGGTCTCGGGCGGGATCGACATCCCGGCCCGTCTGACCCTGGTTCCACAGGAGTCGTTCGGCTGGCAGGGAACCGCCGGCTTCACCGGGCACCGCGGCGGGTCGTTCATCTCCGCGGCGTTTACCACCACCGACCTGCAGTCCACGGCGCACGACGTGCGGCTCACCGCCGTCGACGCCGTCGCGGGCCTGACCCTCGAGGCCGAGCTGACGGTCACCGAAGCGGGCCTGTTCCGCCAGCGCCTCGGCGTCGTCAACACTGCCGACATCGCCTACGAAGTCCGCTCCCTGCTGGCCATCTTCCCCCTTCCGGCCAGTGCGCAGGAGGTCCTGGACACCACCGGCCGGCACCTGCGCGAGCGCAGCCCCCAGCGCCATGCCCTCACGGCGGGCAGCTACCGCAGGGAGAGCAGGAAGGGCCGCCCCGGTGCCGACGCGACCCTGCTGCTGGGCGCCGGTGAACCGGCCTTCGGGTTCCAGCGCGGCCTGGTCCACGCCGTCCACACCGCCTGGAGCGGGAACCACCAGCTGCTCGTCGAGAAGACGCCGACCGGCGAGGCCTTCCTCGGCGCCGGGGAGCTGCTGCTCCCCGGCGAGATCGTCCTCGCACCCGGGCACCGGTACGACGCGCCCGAGGCCCTCGGGTCCTGGGGCCACGGGCTCAATGCGCTCGCCGCCCGCTTCCACCAGGAACTGCGGCTCCGCGACAACCACCCGCGGCGCCCGCGCCCGGTCACGCTGAACACCTGGGAAGCGGTCTACTTCGATCACAACCTTGAGCGCCTGACCCACCTCGCCGACAAGGCCGCCGCCGTCGGCATCGAGCGTTTCGTGCTGGACGACGGCTGGTTTTCCGGCCGCCGGGACGACACAGCCGGGCTCGGCGACTGGTTCGTGGACCCCGCGGTCTGGCCCGAGGGGCTGACCCCGCTGATCGACCACGTCAAGTCGCGCGGGATGGAGTTCGGGCTGTGGTTCGAACCCGAGATGGTCAACCCCGACTCCGACCTGGCGCGCAGCCATCCGGACTGGATCATCCAGGCCGAGGGCCGCCTGCCCGTGCCCGGACGTCAGCAGCAGGTGCTCAACCTGGCGAACCCCGAGGCCTACGACTACATCCTTAAGTCAATCGACGCGGTGCTCACCGAAAACGACATCTCCTATGTCAAGTGGGACCACAACCGCGAGGTGCTCGATGGCGCTGACGCGCGCACCGGCCACGCGGTCATCCACGAGAATGTCCTGGCGCTGTACCGCCTGCTCGACGAGCTGAAGCAGCGCCACCCGGGCCTCGAGATTGAAAGCTGCGCTTCCGGCGGAGCCCGGGTGGACCTCGGCATCCTCGCTCGAACCGACCGCATCTGGACGAGTGACTGCATCGACCCCATCGAACGCCTGCCCAACCAGAAGTACACGGGGCTCCTGGTGCCGCCGGAGCTGATGGGCATGCACGTCGGCGGGCCCGTCTCCCACTCCACCGGCCGCGCGCACGGCCTGACCTTCCGCGCCGCCACGGCCGTCTTCGGCCACTTCGGTGTGGAATGGGACATTTCGGACCTTAGCGCCGAGGACACCGCCGCACTGGCGGAGTGGATCGAGGTCCATAAGGCGTGGCGGGACGTGCTCCACACCGGGCACACCGTCTACGCGGACCTTCCCGACCCGGCGATGGACGTGCGCGGCGTCGTCGCCCGCGACGGCTCATCGGCCCTGTTCGGCTACTCACTGACCGCCTCCAGCGCCAGCTACCCTCCGGGACGGATCGTCTTTCCCGGGCTCGACCCTGAGGGCACCTACAGCATCTCGCTCGCAGCGCCCCACCGCGAGCTTCCGGGGAACGGGCAGTCGGCCCTGGCCTGGGTGCAGGCGGCGGCCGAGGGCTCCCCGCTGTCGCTTAGCGGGCGTCTGCTGGGCTCGGTGGGCCTTGAAGCGCCGGTGCTGTTTCCGGAGCAGTCGGTCCTGATCGAGCTGAGGCGGGCCGAGGGCTAGTCGCTCCGGAGTTCCTCCCGTTCACCGGGTCCTGATGCGTCGGGGTCGGCCCTGCGGTCAGGCGCGGTCTGCGGTCAGGAGCGGTCTGCGGTCAGGCGCGGTCTGCGGTCAGGCGCGGTCTGCGGTCAGGCCGAACCGCGCCACATGACGACAGTCTCGAGCACACGCGGCGAGCTGGGCAGGCCCATCAGCTGGGCGAGCACCAGTTCGGCCGCGGTGGTGCCGAGGAGCCCTGCCGGCTGGCGCACGGTGGAGAGCTGGGGCCGGCACCGCAGGGCCCAGCTGCTGTCGTCGAAGCCGACAATGCCGACGTCCTCGGGCACCCGCCGTCCGGCCTCCTGCAGCGCGGTCATGGCGCCGGCGGCCACCGCGTCCGAGGCGGCGAACACGCCGTCGATCGACGGGTCGCGGCGGAGCAGCTTCTGCATGCCCTCGAAGCCGGCCGCGTAGGTGTAGAGGGGGTACTCAACCACCAGGCGGGGGTTGTACCGCTCCCCCATCGCGGCCCGGAACCCGGCGAGGCGGTCCTGGCCCGAGTCGCGGTCCAGGGCGCTGGCGATCATGCCGACGCGCTGGCGGCCGGTGCCGAGCAGCCTGCTCGTGATCGTGCGTGCCGCCTCGACATTGTCGATCGCCGCGTACGGCAGGTCCGGGGTGCCGTCGGGATGCCCGACGAAGGCGGCCGGCAGCCCGATGTCGGCGACGGCGGCGGCAATGGGATCCGAGGCGCGGGCCGACACGATGACGGCGCCGTCGATCAGGCCCCCACGCAGGTGGTCGGCGACCCGGTGGCTGTCGCGGTCGGAGTCGATAATGAGGGTGACCAGCTGGTAGTCGGCCTTGGAGAGAGCCTCATTGGCACCCAGCAGGATCGAGCCGATGTTCGGGTCCTCGAACAGGAGCGAATGCGGCTCGTGGATGATCAGGCCGATCGCGCGGGACTCCTGGGTGACCAGGTTCCGGGCCGCCGTATTGCGCACGTAACCCACCTGGGCGATCGCCGCCTCGACGGCCATCCGCGCCTCCGCCGAGACATATTTCTCCCCGTTGACCACCCGGGAGACGGTGCCCCGGGACAGCCCCGCAGCGTCGGCGACGTCGTTGATCGTGGCGCGCCGTGCTCGCATTCGGGTGAGGGACATATCTGTACTGTAGCCGAGCCTCCGGCTGCCCGGAGGCCGCTCAGCCGTTGACAGCCTCCGGGGCCGTTGCTACGCTGTGAACGCTCCCAGAAATTGCAGAGGACTTCGGTTCCGCGGTTTCTGGGAGCGTTCACAGAGCGTTCAAGGCAACGAGGCCCCTTCTCGTCTTGCACGTGCAGAGCAAGCCGAAGGAGCAGGGTTGAACCTGAACAAATATCCAGTCACGGAGCTGTCCGGAAACGGAAAGCTCGTCTACGGCTGCGACTACAACCCCGAGCAGTGGGGCCGTGAGGTCTGGCAGGAAGACGTCCAGCTGATGAAGCAGGCCGGCGTGAACCTCGTGGCCATCAATATCTTCGGCTGGGCCGAGCTCGAAAGCTCGCCCGGGATCTACTCGTTCGAACGCCTCGATGAAATCCTCGACCTGCTCCACGAGCACGGAATCGGCGTCAACCTCGGCACCGGCACCTCCTCCACCCCGGCCTGGCTGACCACCCTGCACCCCGAGATCCTCCCCCAGTCCGCCGATGGAGTCCGGGCGTGGCCCGGCGGACGGCAGGCCTGGTGTTCAAGCTCCCCGGTCTACCGCGAGCACGCCCTGCGCCTCGTCGAGCAGGTCTCCCGCCGCTACGGCGCCCACCCCGCCGTCCGGCTCTGGCACGTCTCCAACGAACTCGGCTGCCACAACGCCCTGTGCTACTGCGACGTCTCCGCGTCCGCTTTCCGCGGCTGGCTCCGCAACCGCTATGAAACCCTCGACGCGCTCAACGCCGCCTGGGGTACCACCTTCTGGTCGCAGCGCTATTCCGGGTGGGACCAGATCCTTCCTCCGCGCACCACCATCTCCGCGTACAACCCCACCCAGGTCCTGGACTTCCACCGCTTCAGCTCCGACGAACTGCTCGGCTACTACTCGGCCGAGGCGGAGATCCTGCGGCAGCACAGCACCGTGCCGGTCACCACCAACTTCATGGTCACGGCCCACATCCGCACCCAGGACTACTGGTCCTGGGCGCCGCACATGGACGTCATCGCCAACGACCACTACCTCGACCACCGGCTCGAGGCACCGACCATGGAACTGGCCTTCGCCGCCGATGCCACGCGCGGACTCGCCCAGGGCTCGCCCTGGCTGCTGATGGAACACTCCACCTCGGCCGTGAACTGGCAGCCGCGCAACATCGCCAAGGCACCCGGGGAAATGATCCGGAACTCCCTTACCCACCTCGCCCGCGGGGCCGACGGCCTGTGCTTCTTCCAGTGGCGCGCCTCCGTCCAGGGCAGCGAGAAGTTCCACTCCGCGATGCTCCCCCACGCCGGCACCGACTCTCGGGTCTGGAAGGAAGTCGTCGAACTGGGCGGCATCCTCGAACGCCTCACCGAGGTTGGCGGCAGCACCGTGACCGCCGAGGCCGCCCTGGTCTTCAGCTGGGAAGCCTGGTGGGCCTACGACCGGGAGTCCCACCCGTCCTCGGACGTCGCCTACCTCGATCAGGTCCACGCCGCCTACAAGGCCCTGTGGGAGGCAGGCATCACCGTCGATATCGTCGCCCCGGGTGCCGACCTCTCCGCCTACAAGCTCGCCGTCGTGCCCGGCCTGTACCTGGTGCGGGACAGCGACGCCGCGGCGCTGGCCGACTACGTTGCCGGCGGCGGCCACGCGCTCGTGACCTTCTTCAGCGGCATTGTCGACGAGAACGAGAAGGTCCGCACCGGCGGCTACCCCGGCGCGTACCGCGAACTGCTCGGCATCCGCACCGAGGAATTCCTTCCCCTGGCTCCCGGCGACGCACCGGCCCTGGACAACGGCACCGCGGCGTCGCTGTGGAGCGAGGCGCTGCGCCTCGAGGGAGCCGAGGCCATGGTCTCCTTCACCGGCGGCCACCTTGCCGGCACCGCCGCCGTCACCCGCAATCGGCACGGCGCCGGCACCGCCTGGTACCTCGCCACCGCGCTCGAGCCGGCGGCGCTGCGCGACACGCTCTCCCAGGCCGCCGTCGACGCCGGGATCACCGTCGCGTCCTCCCCCGAGGGCCTGGAGACGGTCGTCCGCTCCAGCGGGGACCGGAGCTACGTCTTCCTGATCAACCACTCGCACGAAGAACACAAACACGCAATCCAGGGCCAGGAACTGATTGTCGGTGAGGAAGTTGCCGACGTCGTCGTGGTCCCCGCAGGCGCCGTACGGGTTGTCTGCACCTCCACCCCCGCCCACCCAACCAATGGCCTCCCCACAGGCTCAAAGGATGTTGAAAGTGACTAGTTCAAGCATTTCTCCGGCACTGGCCAAGGGGGCGCAGAAACCCCGGAGAACCAAGACCTTCGCGGCCCAGCGCCGCGCCGTGCTCCTCTTCATCGCGCCGTTCGCCGTCCTGTTCCTGGCGTTTTACGCCATCCCGATCGTCTTCGCCGTGGTGCAGTCGCTCCTGACCGTGGAGCGGGAGGGCACCTTCGGGGCACCGCAGGAGGTCTTCGGCGGTTTCGTCCAGTACCAGCAGGTGTTCCAGAACACCGAGTTCTGGCGGTCCGTGGGACGGGTGGTCCTCTTCGGCGTCGTCCAGGTTCCGATCATGCTCGGCCTGGCCCTGCTGTTCGCCCTGCTGCTGGACTCCCCGCTGCTGAAGGGCAAGAAGTTCTTCCGCCTCGCGTTCTTCGCCCCCTACGCCGTTCCCGGCGTCATCGCCGCGATCATGTGGGGCTTCCTCTACTCGCCGACGCTCTCGCCGTTCGGGCTGATCACCTCGGAGGTCAACGTCCTCTCCGCGGAGCTCGTCCTGTGGGCCATCGCCAACGTCGTGACGTGGGTGTACGTGGGCTACAACATGCTGATCATCTACTCGTCGCTGCTGGCCATCCCCACCGAAATCTATGAGGCCGCCAAGCTCGACGGCGCCAGCAACATCCAGATCGCCTGGCGCATCAAGATCCCCCTGGTCGTGCCGGCCATCATCCTCACCGGAGTGTTCTCGATCATCGGTACGCTCCAGCTCCTCGCCGAACCCCAGACGCTTCGCAGCTTCAGCTCGGCCATCAGCAGCACCTTCACCCCGAACCTCGCGGTGTACACCACGGCGTCGGTGCCCAACTACCACCTTGCCGCAGCGTTCTCCGTAGTGCTGGCCCTGGCAACGTTTATCCTCTCCTTCGTCTTCCTCAAGGCAACCCAGCGGAAGGTCAGCCAGTGAGCGCAGCAGCGGCCCCAGTTTCAACCCGAAAGTCAATGCGCAGGGGAAGCGCCCCCCGCGGCCCCCGGCACAGCATCATGTCCCGCACCGGGGCGATGCTCATCATGGGTGTCTTCACCCTGTACTTCCTCACCCCCATCTGGTGGCTGCTGGTCTCCTCGACGAAGACCGGCGGCCAGATCACCGGCACGGCGCCGCTGTGGTTCACCATGGAGTCGATCCCGACGTTCTTCAGCAACATCGGCAGGCTCTTCACCTACAGCGACGGCGTGTTCGGGCGCTGGCTGCTCAACAGCGCGATCTACGCCGGCCTGGGCGCGCTCCTTGGCACCATCATCGCCGCCATGTGCGGCTATGCCCTGGCCAAGTACGAGTTCAAGGGCCGCGAGGCCATCTTCAACATCGTGCTCAGCGGTGTGCTGGTGCCGGCCACGGCCCTGGCCCTGCCCCTGTTCCTGATCTTCAGCGAGGTCAAGCTCACCAACACCCTGTGGGCCGTGTTCCTCCCGAGCCTGGTCAGCCCGTTCGGCGTGTACCTCGCCCGCATCTACGCGGCGGCCAGCGTCCCCGGCGAACTGCTCGAAGCCGCCCGGCTCGACGGCTCCGGGGAGATCCGGACGTTCTTCACCGTGTCCACCCGCCTGATGGCGCCGGCGCTGGTGACAATCTTCCTGTTCCAGTTCGTGGCGATCTGGAACAACTTCTTCCTGCCCCTGATCATGCTCCGCGACCAGACCCTGTTCCCGGTGACCCTGGGCCTCTACGCGTGGAACAGCCAGATCAGCCAGATTCCCGAATTGAGGGTCCTCGTGATCGTTGGAGCCCTCGTCTCAATCCTCCCGCTCATCGCAGCTTTCCTTGCGCTTCAGCGCTTCTGGAGCAGCGGGCTGGGCGCTGGAAGCGTCAAGTAGCTTCCAGCACCAACACCTCCACTAACCTGCTCCGCGGCAACCGCCGCGGAGCACCCCCCACCGATAGGAAAAGAAAATGCGCGCGCATTACGGAAAAGCCACCGCAGCCTTTGCCATGGTCTCTGCGCTCACCCTCGCCGGCTGCGCAGGCGGCGGCGGAGGCGACTCCACGGCCGGCGGTGAAGGCGGCAGCTCGTGCGAGCCGTCGTCCGGTCCCGTCGACCTGACCTTCACCACCTGGGTTCCGGGCATGGACAAGGTTGTCGACCTGTGGAACGAGGAAAACCCCGACATTCAGGTCGAGGTGCAGACCGGACCGAACGGCAACTCGGGCACCTACCAGAACTTCTTCAACCAGCTGCAGGCCGGCAACGCGCCGGACCTCGGCCAGATCGAATACGACGCCCTGCCGAACTTCCGCGTCCAGGACGGCCTCGAGAACATCGCGGCCTGCGAGAACGTCTCCGACGCCGAGGACCAGTTCGTTGACTGGACCTGGGGCCAGGTGACCTTCGGCGAGGACGACGCCGTCTACGCGGTGCCTCAGGACAGCGGCCCGATGGCCATGTTCTACCGCAAGGATCTCTTCGAGCAGGCCGGCATCGAGGTTCCCACCACGTGGGAGGAATACGCTGCCGCAGCGGAGGAGATCAAGGCCCAGGGTTCCTACATCACCAACTTCCCCCGCGGCGACGTGAACTGGTTCGCCGGCAATGTGTGGCAGGCCGGCGGTCAGTGGTTCTCCAACGACGACGAGGGCTGGGATGTGAACCTCACCGGTGAGGAGTCCGAGCAGGTCGCCAACTACTGGCAGGGACTGCTCGAGAAGGACCAGGTTTCGACCCTGCCCTCCTTCTCGGACGAGTGGAACGCTTCGTTCAACGAGGGTGACCAGTGGACCTGGATCTCGGCGGTGTGGGGTGCCTCGACACTGGCCACCGGCGCCCCCGACACCTCGGGCAAGTGGGCCGTGGCGCCCATGCCGCAGTGGGAAGACGGCGGAACGGCCGCAGGCAACTGGGGCGGTTCCTCCACCGCGGTCCTGAAGGGTTCGGAGCACCCGTACGAGGCGGCGCAGTTCGCCCTGTGGCTCAACACCGACCCCGAAGCCCTGGCCCTGGCGAACGAACTCGGCGGGCTCTACCCCGCCGCGAAGTCGGCCACGGACCTCGAGGCCTTCAGCGGTGGCGTCGAGTACTTCGGCGGACAGAAGATCTACGATGTGTTCGCAGAGGCCTCCTCGAACGTCGACCCCAACTTCACCTGGGGCCCGACGATGACCCAGACCTACACCGACGTCTCGGACGGGTTCGGCAAGGCCATCGGCGGCGACGGCACCCTCATGGATGCCCTTGCCTCCGGCGAGGAAGCGACCGTCGAGTCCCTGAAGTCGCAGTCCATCCCCGTCAAGGAGTAACGACCGGCCGCCCCGCGGCCATCTCCACAGGGAGGCCCCGCCCCGGGGCCGCCCGCTTACCCGGATCACCACCTCCGCCGCACCGGCGGGGGTGGTGATCTGTTTTACCGGCAGGTTCCCTGCCGAAACCTTCTCCCGCGGCCCTGCCCTAACGGCATCACCTCCCCTAAACTGACATCTGTGGTGACGCGCCGCGATTTTCTTCTGGGGGCCGGCCAGTGTGCGCTGCTGACAGCGGTTTTTGGATGCGGACCTCCGGGAGGAAGCGTGCAGAATCAGGAAAACCCGGCGCTGCTCTCGGCGCGGCCCGACCCGGATGCGCAGCACGACCGGACGATGAAGGGGGTCCACCCCCTGGGGCTCGAGGCGCGGCGTGATCCCCTCGTGTACGTGCCCGAAGGCCTGCAGGCCGACCGGCCCGCTCCGCTGCTTCTCGCCCTGCACGGCGCGGGGGGCGACGCCGCCGGCGGGCTGGCGCTGCTGCGCCGCATCGCGGACCAGTACAACATCGTCATCCTCTCCCCCGCCTCCCGGGGCTCCACCTGGGACGCCATCCGGGAGACCTACGGGCCCGACGTCGATGTGATCAACCGGTCCCTTACAGAGGTCTTCGATCTGGTCGCCATCGATCCGTCGATGGTCGGGATCGGCGGCTTTTCCGACGGCGCCTCCTACGCCCTGGGGCTGGGCCTTGCCAACGGCGACCTGTTCCGGCGCATCGTCGCCTTCTCCCCCGGCTTCATCCCGCCGGCCCCGCGCAGCGGCGAACCGGCGATGTTCATTTCGCACGGCACGGGCGATACGGTGCTGCCGATCTCATCGACGAGCCGCAAGGTCGTCCCCGCGCTCGAGCAGGAGGGATACGAGGTGGCGTACCGCGAGTTCGACGGACCCCACACCGTCCCGGCCGGCATCGCCCAGGAGGCCGCCTCCTGGCTCAACTGGCACCAGCGCGTCTAGTGGGATCAGGGACGTGCTCAGGTTCTACTGCGGCAGGGAGGGAAGGCCATGAGCGGGCACCAGCGGCTCGAAGCTGTCGTTTCCGGTGAGGTACAGGCGGTGGGCTTCCGCTACTGGACACGGCTCCAGGCGGAGCAGCTCGGCCTCGTCGGCACCGCAGTGAACCGCGACGACGGCTCTGTGGACATTGTCGCCGAAGGACCGGAACCGGCGCTCCGCGAGCTGCTGAGCCGGCTGCGCTCCGGGAGCACCCCAGGCCGGGTGGCCGGCGTCGACGCGGTGATCACCGCCCCCTCCGGGGGACTGACCGGATTCCGGGGATCCTGACCGGCAGCTGCCATCCGCCCGCGCCGTCGTTCTCTGCCGGCCCGATCAGCCTTCCGCCGGGCCCCCCGGCCTAGCTGCCTGCCCGGCCACGGGAGCGGGCCGGTGCAGCGCCCGCACCAGGGACAGGAAACGCGGGTTCTCGGCCAGTTCATCAAGCAGGACGGCACGGCCCCCGGCGTCGGCCAGCGGGATGCGCCAGTTGGGGTATTCATTGTTGGTTCCCGGCTGGTTCTGCGTGCGGCGTTCCCCGACAGCGTCGGCAAGCGCAACACCGAGCAGCGCCGACGGTGACTGCGCGATAAACGCGTGGAGCGCCTCGACGGTCTCCTGGACCGACGCCTCCCCGCGGGACAGCAGTCCCCGCTCGCGGAGCAGCGCCAGGAAGCTCTCCTGGACCGCCCGATCCGCTGCGCGCTCCTCTTCGACGGGGCGGCTGAGCAGCCCGAGGGACTCGCGCAGCACGACGTGCTCGCCGACCAGGTAACCGGCCGACGGCGGGAGGTCGTGGGTGGTCACGGTGGTGAGGCAGGCCCGTCGGTACTCCTCGGGGGGCCGCGGTCCACTGCCGGTCTGCTCGAACCACAGGATGGAGGTGCCAAAAATTCCGCGCTCGGCCAGATACTCCTGGACGCCTGGCTCGAACACGCCGAGGTCCTCGCCGACAACGAGCGCCCCCGCCCGCTCCGCCTCCAGGGCGAGGATCCCGATCAGGGCCTCGTGGTCGTAATACACGTAGGCTCCGCCGCCGGGTGCGGCTCCGGCCGGGATCCACCAGAGGCGGAACAGGCCGAGAATGTGGTCGACCCGGATCCCTCCGGCATGCCGGAGAATATTCCGCAGCATGTCTCGGAACGCGGCATATCCGGATTCGGCCAGCCGCTCGGGGTGCCACGGCGGCTGGCTCCAGTCCTGCCCGTGCTGGTTGAACATGTCCGGCGGGGCCCCGACGCTGATCCCCTGGGCCAGCACGTCCCGCAGCGCCCACGCATCGGCGCCGCTGGGGTGAACCCCGACTGCGAGGTCGTGAACAATACCGATTGCCATTCCGGCATCGGTGGCTTCCAGCTGGGCCTCCTGCAGTTGCTCGTCGCACAGCCACTGGAGCCATTGATGGAACTCCACCCGCGCCGCGAACCGCTCCCGGGCCCGGCGGGCCGCCGGGGTGCCCGGCCTGCCTGCCTCGTCCCACTCCGGTGCCCCGGGTTCGAGGGTCTCGGCCAGGGCGGACCAGAGCGCGAAGTCCTCGAGCCCCTGTCCCTGCCCGGCACAGTAGTCTTCCAAGTCGGACTGCCGCTGCGCCGGCCGTTCCACGGCGAAGATCAGCTCGAGGGCCGTGAGCTTCGCCGCGAAGGACGCATCGCGGTCCAGCAGGTCAGTGGTGGTGTTCGCGTCGCGGAATCCGGCCGCGAGCCCGTCCACGATCCGGCGCGATTCCGCGTCCAGCCGCGCGTACTCGGGGATGGCCTCGATGCGCAGGTACATCGGATGGAAGAACCGCCGGGTGGTCGGCAGGTAGGGCGAGGGTTCGACCGGCGGCGCGGGTTCGGCGGCGTGCAGCGGGTTCACCAGCACGAAGCCGGCGCCCTGTTCGGCAGCCACCCCGGCGAGCTGGCCCAGGTCCGCCAGGTCTCCGATCCCCCACGAGGTCGAGGACCGAACAGAATACAGCTGCGCCATCAGGCCCCAGTTCCGTGAATTCAGCAGCTCGGCGGTTGTCGACAGCCGGTCGGGAGTGACCACCAGCGTGCAGGTTCCGGTGCGTTCGCCGGCCCGGGCATGGAGGGTGTGCCAGCCGAGCGGCAGCGAGTGCGGAAGGGCGGCGTTGACCCGCTCGAGGGGAGCGCCGTCGAGGGTGCGGAACCCGGCAGGCCCCCCGTCCACGCTGCCGGTGTAACGGAGCCCGTCCTCGGCGTCGACCCACACCTCGACGTCGGCCCCCGCCGGGATGGAGAGGGGAACAGGCTCGACGGCGCTGGCGCGGACGACGACGACCGGCGGCAGGAGCCTGCGCCAGGGCGCGTCCTCAGCCTCGGCGAGCGAGGCGTCGACGGCCCCGGGGGTGTCGGCAGCAACGCCGAGCGCGGCAAGAACCGCGACGAGGGTTTCGGGCTGGACCTGCTGAAGCGACCCGTCCCAGCCCTGGAACGTCGCTCCCACCCGGTGCGCTTCGGCCAGCCGCTGCAGTGGGGTGGGTGAAGGCAGGGGGACCGTTTCGGATGGACTCATTGTCCCAATGTAGGCGGGCGGACCCGGACTGCTCCACCCGACACAGGAGTTTCATCAGCCGACTTAGCATTTTCCAATACACTTCCCTAGTGACCACTTCTGAGCTACACAGCGACACCCGACTCAAGCGCACCGTGACCGGGCGGCTCCTCTTCTTTTTCATCCTGGGCGACATCCTCGGCGCCGGGGTGTATGCCCTCGTGGGAGTGATCTCCAAGGAGGTGGGTGGAGCCCTCTGGGTGCCGCTGATGGCCGCACTGGGACTTGCACTGCTCACGGCCGGCTCCTATGCGGAGCTTGTGACCAAGTACCCCCGAGCCGGCGGAGCGGCCGTATTCGCCGAACGGGCTTTCCGCCGGCCGATCATCTCCTACCTGGTCGGATTCTGCATGCTCGCGGCAGGGGTGACGAGCGCAGCCGGCCTCGCCCTGGCGTTCACAGGGGACTACCTCGCCGCCTTCGTGGATGTTCCGGCGACGCCGGCTGCCCTCGTGTTCCTCGCGCTCCTGGGGTTGCTGAACGCCCGCGGGATTCGGGAATCGGTGAGGAGCAACCTCGTCATGACCGTCATCGAGGTGTCCGGGCTCCTCCTGGTGATCGGCCTGGTGGCGTTCTACGTCCTGAACGGCGGCGGCGATGTCTCCCGCGTGAGCGAGTTCACCCCGGGCGTCAATCCGGCCGCAGCGGTGCTTGGGGCCTCGCTCATTGCGTACTACTCGTTCGTCGGGTTCGAAGTGTCGGCCAACGTGGCCGAGGAGGTGCGCGGGATCAGCCGCGTGTATCCCCGGGCCCTCTTCGGCGCCCTGCTCACGGCCGGGGTGGTCTACCTCCTGATTGGCCTTGCGGCCTCCGCCGCCCTGCCGTCGAAGGACCTTGCAGGGTCCTCCTCGCCCCTGCTCGACGTCGTCGCCGCCACCGGGGCGGGCATCCCGCCATGGCTCTTCGGCCTCGTGGCACTCGTCGCGGTCACCAACGGGGCGCTGCTCGCCCTTGTCATGGCCAGCCGCCTCACCTACGGAATGGCCGGACAGGGCCTGCTTCCTTCCGCGCTGGGACGGATCCTGCCGAACCGGCGGACCCCTTGGGTGGCGATCGTCGTCACCACGGGCGCTGCCATGGCGCTCACGCTCACGGGAGACCTTGCCTCCCTTGCCGAGACGGTGGTGCTGCTCCTCCTGTTCGTCTTCCTCTCCACCAATATCGCCGTCCTGGTGCTCAAACGCGACCGGGTGGAGCACGCCCATTTCAGCATCCCCGCCGTCATCCCCTACCTCGCCATCGGCTCCTGCCTCCTGCTGCTGAGCCAGCAGGACGGCGCGATCTGGCTGCGCGCGGCCATTCTGCTGGCAGTCGGGCTGGTGCTGTACGCCGCCGGGCGCTTCGTGCGAAGCCGCCGCAGCCTGCCCGCCTGACGGCTTGGCAGATGCAGGGGCAGGGGCAGGAGTGCGCCGCCCGCGCCGACCCGTCGAGCCGCCGACGAGGCGGCGGCACGGCCGGTTCCGGCGTCCAGCCCCTTCCTCAGGCCGCCCAGGAGTGGGGTGCCGGACGCCGGCTCCCCGGCAGGGCATTGTTCAGCCTCCACTGGTGGATCCATTCCGGGAGCACCAGGTCGGCCGGCGGGTGCCCGAACTCCTTGAGGATCTCCTCGTTCTCGACCGGCCCGCCGGCCGACACCAGCCGGGTGGCGATGAAGGCCCGGGCATAGATTTCACCGTCCGCCACCATCCGCTGCTCGAAGTAGACGGCCCGGTCGTCAAGGCCGATGATCCTCGTCTCGATCGAGTACCGCTGTCCCAGCCGGAGCGACTTGCGGAAGCTGATGGTCTCCCCTGCCGCCACCGGACTCCAGCCCCTGCGCCGCATCCTTGACCAGACCCCGCTGCGGACCATCAGATCGAAGCGGCCGAGGTCCATGAGGGAGAAGTACATGCCGTTGTTGACATGCATCGCGATGTCGATGTCCGTCGGCAGGACGCGCAGCGGAAGGGAGGACTGCCCCCAGACATCCAGTGCGGACCGGCGGCGTGAGGTCAGGAGCAGGAGGAGGGTGCGGAGGAGTAAGTGCATCGGCTCAGATTACTAGCCGGTAACATCGGGTGCCACTGGTCCGGCGGAGGCACCTTTGAGCCCAGCCGGCTCCAAGAGACGGAACAAACCGCCGTCTCCTTCAGTTGCCGCCAGAGTCGACCCGTCCATCCCAGGGAGCCCATCCATGACCACCAGTACCCAGATCCAGCTGATTGCACGGCCGGTGGGAACCCCCACCCCGGACGATTTCCGAACCGTCACGGAGGAACTGCCCGCCCTCACGGAGGGCGAGGTGCGGGTCGGCAACGAGTTCATCTCCGTCGACCCGTACATGCGGGGCCGGATGAATGACACTCCCTCCTACATACCGCCCTTCCAGCTTGGAGCGGCGATGACCGGTGGCGCGGTCGGACGGGTCATCGAGTCGACGGCGGACTCGCTCCCGGTGGGCACGCCCGTCCTGTCCTTCCTCGGCTGGCGGGACGTCGCCCAGGGCCAGGCGGACCAGTTCACTCCTGTGCCCGAGACCGCCCTTCCCCTCTCCGCTTACCTCGGCGCCGCGGGCATGACGGGGCTGACGGCCTATGCCGGCCTGCTGCGGATTGCGGGGCTGCGGAGTGGGGAAACGGTGTTCATTTCCGGGGCGGCGGGGGCTGTTGGTTCCGTGGCCGGGCAGCTCGCCCGCCTCCTGGGCGCCTCGAAGGTCATCGGATCCGCGGGTTCGGCGGAGAAGGTGGCCCTGCTCAAGGAGAGGTACGGATTCGACGAGGCGTTCAATTACCGGGACGGAGCCGTCGGCGACCAGCTCCGTGCCGCGGCCCCGGACGGCATCGACGTGTACTTCGACAATGTGGGCGGGGAACACCTGGAGGCGGCACTTGACGTTCTCAACCGAGGCGGCCGGGCCGCGCTGTGCGGGGCCATCTCCGCCTACAACACGGAGGGTGAGCCGACGGGGCCGCGCAATATGGGAAACATCGTGACCCGGACCCTCCGCCTCGAGGGGTTCCTTGTCGGGCAGCACCAGGATCTCCAGCCCGAATTCACCCAGCGGATGGCCGGCTGGCTCAGCGATGGGAGCGTCGTCTTCGATGAGACCGTTGTCGATGGCATTGAGAACTCGGTCGAGGCCTTCCTGGGAATGATGCAGGGCGCCAACACGGGCAAGATGGTGGTGCGGGTCTAGCCGGACTCAGGGCCACAGCCGGTCGGTCCGCCAGGAATCCCCCGTGCGGGTGTAGCGGAGCCGGGTGTGCCGCCGTTCGGGGTCCGCCTGCCAGAACTCCACGGCCGCCGGTTCCACGGTGAACACCGCCCAGGTCTCCGATCCCAGCCCGGGCTGGGCCTCGAGCTGCTCCAGCTGCCGCCCGACGGCGGCCTCGACCTCACCGGGGGTCCCGAGCACCTGGCTCTGGCGTCCGGCAAGCACCAGGGCCCGGGCCGAGGGGTGCCGGCGCTGGAAGTCCTTGTCGTTGTCCTCAGGGCCGGCGACGCTGACGGCCCCGCGCACCCGGACCTGCCGCCCCAGCTCGGGCCAGAAAAAGGTCAGCGCCGCCGACGGATTGGCGGCAAGCTGGCGGCCCTTGGGGCTGTCGGTGCTTGAGGCGACCGACCACCCCGAAACGTCAACGTCCTTGAGGATCACGATCCGCGCGTCCGGGAGCCCGTCCTCGCCGACGGTGGCAAGGTTGACGGCGTGCGGGGCAAGAATCCCGGACCGCACGGCCGCCTCGAGCCACTCCAAAAAGAGCGGCAGGGGCGACGCCGGCGCCGACGCGGGCTCGAAGGACGGCATGTCCTGGGGGAAAACAGGGGCGGAGCGGAGAAGGTCGGCAGCGGGGGTCGAGTCGGTCATGCGGTCAGCCTAGCGGCACCGGCGGCGCCCGGGGCAGGAGTTCACCCTGCGGAATCCAGCGTGCGAATCCTCCCGTACCGTCGCTAGAGTCGAACCATGACCCCGGAGGAAAACCAGTACGTCGGCCCGAGGGATGTGACCCGCTGGGTCACTCCGGCGGGCCGATGGCTCGTGCGGATGATCTCACCGCTGGTGCGCTGGGTCGGACCGCACTGGGCCCTGCTGCTGATTCTGCTCATCGGCGGGGGCCTGGCCGCCGCCCTGACGGCGGCCTCCTCAGAGGTGTACGAATCCGTCGTGGAGTCCGATGGTGTGGCGGCCCTCGATCAGCCGGCCCTTGACCTCGCCCTCTCGCTCCGCGAGCCCTGGCTCAACGCGTTCATCACCGGGTATACGTATATCGGCGGCCCGGTCGGCATGCCGATCCTCACGGTGGCGGTCATGGCGCTGCTGGCGCTGCGCCGCCGGTCTTGGACCCCGGTCATCATCATCGCCGCGGCGGCCTTCGGGTCGCTGTTGATGACCATCGCCGGAAAGGAAGCCGTAGGCCGGCTTCGGCCACCCCTGGACGCGGCGGTCCCACCTTTCGAAAGCTCCCCGTCCTTCCCCAGCGGACACTCACTCAATGCCATCGTCATTGCCGGGGTGGTGGCCTACCTCCTCGTCCTGCGCCGGTCCCGGGGACGGCGCGCCCCCGTTCTGACCGTCGCCGCGGCCACCCTCTTCGCCGTCACCATGGGTCTGAGCCGCGTCTACCTCGGCCATCACTGGCTCACCGACGTCGTCGTTGCCTGGACCCTCGGCCTGGCCTGGCTCGCAGTGGTGATCACCATGCACCGCCTGCTGTTGACGGTGCGCCGCCGGCGGGCGCCGGCAGAGTCGTGACCGGCCCGGGCGACTCCCTCTTCCCACGGGAGCGCAAGGAAATCGCCCCCGGAGCGGTGCACGTCCCGGACTGGCTCACGCTCGCGCAGCAGCAGGAACTCGTGGCCGCCTGCCGCGGCTGGGCGGCAGGTCCGGTCCCCATGCGCGCGGCACGGATGCCCACCGGCAGCGCAATGTCGGTGCGGACAGTGTGCCTCGGCTGGCACTGGCAGCCCTACCGGTACAGCCGCACGGCCGACGACGCCGGCGGCGGCCGGGTCGCTCCATTTCCGGATGACCTCGGCGCGCTGGGGCGGGCGGCGCTCGACGCCGCCTACGGCCCGGGCAGCGGGGACGCCTACTCCCCGGACGCCGCACTCATCAACTTCTACGACGCCGCGGCGAAGATGGGAATGCACCAGGACAGGGATGAGCGCTCCGACGCCCCCGTGGTGTCCCTCAGCCTGGGCGATGAATGCCTCTTCCGTTTTGGCAACAGCGAGAACCGGAACCGGCCGTGGCAGGATCTGGTGCTGGCATCGGGCGACCTGTTCGTCTTCGGCGGACCATCACGGTTCGCCTACCACGGGGTGCTCGGGACCCGCGCCGGCTCCGCCGATCCCCTCCTCGGACTCACCGGCCGGCTGAACATCACCCTGCGGGCCACGGGACTCTAGCGCCGCTGCGGGCAGACCCCGAGAGGTGCCGGCGCAGCCGCCGCGCTTGCCGAGGGGTTACCGCCTGCCTTCCTGCGCAGCTGACTTGGCGGCAGAAATGACCTTGAAACGGCGGCGCTGCCTCGGCGGAAGCAGTGCGAGATAGTGGGGGTTCGCCCGAAGGAATTCCTGGGCCTCGGGACAGTACGGCGTGATGGCCAGGCGGCGCCGGTGGGCGTTGAGCAGGACCGACTGCATGAGGAAGGGCTCAAGGCCCAGCTTGCGGAAGCGGGGATCGACAACGGCGTGAAGCAGCAGGACATCACCGCCCCTCATCTCATACTGGACGTAGCCGGCCATCACCCCATTGCGGTAGAGCTCGAACCGGGAGAAGAGCACATTGTCCCGGAAGACCTCCCGCAGCCCGGCGGGTTCGACCTGCGCTTCGACGGCGGACTCCCTCCGCTCCAGTTCCTCGACAAGTTCTTCGTACCGGTCCCGTGTCTCCATGGTCGGGTATTCGCAGTCAAGGAGCTGGTAGATCCGGTTGCACAGCGCACGGAGCTGGCGTGTGGGAACTTCGGAAAGATTGGCAGGGTACTCCGCATCGTCCACCTGGCGGGTCGCACCGAGCGCGAGTCTTGAAATTCGCGGAAGCGACGCGGGGTCCGTGACAGCGGGACGGGCGCTGCCGGGGTGATCCAGTACTTGGGCGTTTTCATCCATGGTTGGGCTCCACTGTGGTGGTTCCATGGCCTCCTGCTTGACCAGTCCGTGCAGTCTAGTAGACAACCGGGAAAAGGGAAACCTCAGGGCACTGACCGTCTTTTCGCGGCCTGAGCGGCCTTTCGCCGGGCACGGACCGACCCTTGGACCTTCGTTGCGCGGGCTCAGATTCCCCACGTAGTCTCTGGTGCCCAGCAGACGGCCCGGCACCAGCAAAGGCACCTCCCATGCAGTCGAACACTCCCCCCGCACTCCGACGCCGCATCCCCCGCACCGCCGACCTCGCCCCGCTCCTGCAGTTCCGCCGGCCGCAGTTCGGCACCGCGGCCCGGCTCCGTCGCGCCAACACCATTGAAGACCTGCGCGCACTCGCCAAGCGCCGCACCCCAACCGCGCCGTTCGACTACACGGACGGAGCGGCGGAGGCGGAAATCTCCCTGGCCCGGGCCCGCGACGCATTTCTCAACCTTGAGTTCCGCCCCTCCATCCTGCGCAATGTAGGAACGGTCAGCACCACCACCCGGATCCTGGGCGGCACGGCCGCCCTGCCCTTCGGCATCGCGCCGACCGGCTTCACACGCATGATGCAGTCCGAGGGCGAGTACGCCGGCTCCCGCGCCGCCGAAGCCGCCGGCATCCCCTACACGCTCTCCACCATGGGCACCGCCTCGATCGAGGACGTCGCGGCGGCCGCCCCCGCAGGGCGCAACTGGTTCCAGCTCTACCTGTGGACCGACCGGGGACGCTCGCTGGAACTGATCGACCGGGCGGCCGCCGCCGGCAATGACACCCTGATGGTCACGGTCGACACCGCCGTCGCGGGAGCACGCCTGCGGGATGTCAGGAACGGACTGACCATCCCTCCGGCACTGACTCTTCGAACGGTCGCCGACGCCTCCTACCGGCCCGGCTGGTGGTTCAACTTCCTCACCCACGAGCCGTTGTCCTTCGCCTCGCTGTCCCACTATCCGGGAACCGTCGCCGAGCTGATCAACTCGATGTTCGACCCGACCCTGACGTACGACGACCTCGACTGGCTGCGCGGGGTGTGGAAGGGAAATCTCGTGGTGAAGGGCATTCAGACCCTTGAGGACGCCCGCCGGGTGGTCGACCACGGCGCCGATGGCATTGTCCTGTCCAACCATGGCGGACGGCAGCTCGACCGGGCGCCGGTCCCCCTCCAGCTGCTCCCGCAGGTGGCAGGCGAGCTGCGGGGCAGGACGGCCATCATCCTTGACACCGGAATCATGAGCGGTGGTGACATCGTTGCCGCGCTCGCCCTCGGTGCGGACTTCACCCTGATCGGCAGGGCCTACCTCTACGGCCTGATGGCCGGGGGCCGCGCGGGGGTGGACCGGGCCATCGAAATTCTTGCCGCCCAGACCGTGCGGACGCTGCAGCTGCTCGGCGTGAACCGGGTTGAGGATCTCGGTCCCGAGCACGTGATGCTGCCGGCCGGAACCTCCACCGGGCAGGAAGGTCTCAATTCCATCTCGAACCTCCGAAACCGGGGAGGAGGCCGCTAGTATTCGGAGGGTGGCCCGTGGGGGTGCGGGCCACACCAAAAGTCTGGGGAGACACAATGCAGCGTGAACGGGTGCGGTATCCGTTGAGCTACCGGCGTGCCCGCACCGCGCTCTTCGCCGTCGGACTGTTCTGGCTGTGGCTGGGGCTGAGCAGCGCGGACTTCATCGCGGGCCTTTCCGAGTCCCCGATCCATGCCTTCATCGCCATCTACGCCCTCGCGGTGGCCGCCCTGGTCTCGCTTCCGGCGGCGCTGCTGGCCGGCGCGCGGATGCTGCTCACCCGGCCCCGGCGGGCCGGTGAAGTTCTCCACCTTCCGGTGCGCGGCGAGGCCCCCGAAACGGCCCCTGTCCACTGGTGGTACGGATCCAAGGCCTCCTAGCAGCGGGGCTCGCCTGCGACCCGGCCGCTAGCCTTCACATTCGTTGCAGTAGGCCAGGCCGTTCTTCTCGAGTGCGATCTGGCTGCGGTGCCGGACCAGGAAACACGAGGCGCAGGTGAACTCATCATCCTGCGGCGGAATCACCTGGATGAGGAGTTCCTCGCCGGAGAGATCCGCCCCCGGCAGGTCGATGCCCTCCGCCGTGTCGCCGTCCTCAATGTCAACGGATGAGGACTGCGCACTGCTTCCACGGTTCGCCTGAAGCGCTTCGAGGGACTCCGCTTCCTTGTCCTCGTCGTTATTGCGGGGTGCGTCGTAATCCGTTGCCATGGTGGAGCCGTTCTGATGGGGGTGTCGGAGCTGGGAAGCCTGTTGCAGCAACCGAGTCTAACGGGAAATCGGGATGGCTTTGACATGCTAGGTGGTTTATGCCGGGAGCCTTGTCATATTCACGGAGAACGCACCAAGACAGTTCCGCAAGGCACGCTGCTGAAGGGGCGAGCAGCACCCTCCCCGGGGGCGATCCCAGGACGCGCGCCCACGGACTGGACGCCTCGGCCCCCTCACTACCAGATGGTCTAGCATTGCGCTATGGCACAGCAGCGTTCCAGACCTTCATCCGGCTACTGGTACGCCCCGGAGCCGGACCTGGAGCGCGGATTAAACGTCCTCAACGCGCTCAGGGACTACCGCAGTGCGGAGACCGCGATGCGGCGGCGGACCCGGGACTCCATGGGGATGAACGAAACCGACCTGCTCGCCGTCCGGTTCCTCCTTCAGGCCGAGCAGGCCGGTGAGCGGATCGGCCCTAAGGACCTCGGAACGAAGCTTGGCATTTCCTCCGCCTCCACAACCACCCTCATCGACCGGCTGGTAGCCAGTGGGCACGCCCGCCGGGAGGACCACCCCACCGACCGCAGGGCCCTGGTGATCCGGCCGACAACGGGCTCCGATGCCGAAGTCCGCGCCACCCTGGGTGGAATGCACGCCCGCATGATGGCGGTGGCCGCCTCACTCAGCGACGGTGACGCCCGCGCGGTCATCGACTTCCTCACCAGGATGCGCGAGGTCCTCGATCAGGACGAGCACCCGACGCCTGCGGCCGGGACCAGTCAGGACGCCACGGGGGGCACCGGCCCCTCGGCCTGACTCGCCGCTGCACCGGAATCGGGCCCTGCCGCCGTCCGGCGCTGTGCCGGAAGCTGACAGCCGGCCGGGCTGCCGGACCGCGTAGGCTTAATGAGGAGCCCGGCTGCTACCACGCGAGCGGACGGCCGAATTCATCAGCAAGGGGGCATATGGAATCCGAGACGACCTACGACGTCGAACCGGGCGAAAGTTTCTACACCTGGCCCCGGCCGCTGCCGCCGCCGACGCTGCGGGTCCTCAAGAAGGGGTTGCTGCTGGCGGCCGCCCTGCTCACAGTCCATCAATTCATCCCGGCAGGCAGCGCCGGTTCCCTGGTCAGCGAGGTTTTCACGATCGCGCTCGTGATGTCATGGCTGGCCCCCCTGGGGCGGATGTACACCCGGCTGGCCGGACGCCGCGGCGACCGTTCCGGCTAAGCGGGACAGCGCGCCGCGCGCACTGGCCGGCATGGACCGCGCCCCGGGGCCGGCTCAGCCGGGATCCGCCACCACCAGCAGCTCGCCCACCTGGCAGTCAAGCGCCTCGCACACCGCGGCCAGGGTCGAAAAGCGGATCGCCCTGGCCCTGTCGTTCTTGAGGATCGACAGGTTGACCAGGCTTACTCCGACCCGGCGGCTGAGCTCGGTCAGGGTCATACCCCTTGCCTCGAGCAGCTCGTCGAGGCGGCAATGGATGCGTTCCTCGGACTCGGCAGGCATCAGACCAGCCCGACGACGTCGTCCTGGAGCCGCCGGCCGCGGTGCACGATGGCCGCGAAGAGCGCCATCACCAGCCCGATGACCACCGGGGTGGGACTGAACTCAAGAAAGAAGACAGTCCTGTTGTCCGCCCCGGGGAACAAGCCCGAATGCCCGACAAGCCGGTCCCTCCCGGCGGAGCCGAGTGCCTGGGCCAGCGTGCCGGCGACCGCCACGAGGATGCCCACGACGCCGATGGCCCCTTCCGCGCCCCGGGTGAAGGTCCGGTCCGCCACGATCCGCCGGCACAGGACCCACACCAGCACGCACACGGCCACGACGATCAGGGCCTGAAGCCCCGCCGAGACGGCGAGCAGCAGCCCCTCGGTGACGGGCACCGACTCGAAGGCCACCTCGACACTGCTGTAGCGTGCCCCCCGCACTTCCTCGACGACGCCGTCGACCCGGGGCGCGGCAACATTCCGGAGGGGAAGGTCCAGCGTCACCGGCCCCCTGAGGAGGGCCCGGATCTCGGAAACGGCGAGGGCTGTGGCCACCACTCCGACAACGGCCGCCACGACCATCAGGAACACGGCCTCGGCGCGGGACATGACCGGCGCAGAAGCCCGCTTGAGCTTCGATGGAGATTTTCCGCTTCTGGGTCCCATAGCGTCGTCCTTTATTGAAAATCGTTGTTAATGATTTTCGATAACCTATCTCCACCCGCCCGGACGGTCAAGGGCGGCGCTCCCGCTTCGGTCAGGGCTTGGCCAGGTACTCGTTGCGGACATCGATGAGCTTCTGAAGGTAGGCGGCAAGGAAGATCCGCTCGGCCACGCGCCCCAGGGGGCCCAGCGGCGCCGAGAACTCGATGCGGTCGATCATCACCGACCCGCCGTGTTCCCCGCGGAATTCGTGCTCGTGCCGGAAGCTGCGGAACGGACCCCGGACCTGCTCGTCAACGAACCGGTGAGGCGGCTCCATTTCGGTGATGCGGCTGGTCATGGAAAAGGGGAGGCCGAAGTGCCACGCCCGCCAGGTCACCTGCTCGCCGAGGGAAATTGTCCCTGAGGTCACCCCTGCCACGGCCCGCTCGCGGGAGTGCGCCATCGATTCCCGGTGCGCGTCGATGCTGCGGGACCGTTCAAACAGCTCCCGCACGGGCAGCGGGGAGAGGGTGGTGCGCTCGAAGTAGACGCTCATTCCCCGAGTATTGCATTCCAACCCGGCACGCCCCGGCGTGTCCCAGCACCGGGTGCCCTGAGGGTGCCGGCGCGTAACAGCGCGCAACGCATCCCGGCTGCCACCAACCCGGCGAAATGGCAAGAGCCGTCCCCCGGTAAATTGTTGGTGTGTTCCTCGGATCCTCCGGATAAGGTAAGGTCCGCAGGGCGGAGGCCCCTGCAGTCTGGGGAGTATTCGGTGCGTAAGGCTGAGAGCTGGCTGAAATCGGCGGCGGGAGCGGTCGCGCTGAGCACGGTGATCCTCCTGGGATCACCCGGTGTGAGCGCGTACGCCGTCCAGGTGACTGCGGAAAAGGACGGACACGTCCCACCCGGGCAGCAGAAGGGCCAGCAGGAGCCCCCGCCGGGCGAGCCGGCGCCGCCCACCGATCCGGGGCCGCCGGAGCCCGAGCCCCTGCCCACGACGGACCCTCCGCCCACCGTGCCGGTGGAACCGACGACTCCACCGCCGCCGGAAGTCCCCACCCCGGAGCCGACGCCCGAGCCAACGCCCGAACCGACGCCCGCGCCGCCCGCTCCGCCCGCGCCGCCCGCGCCCGCCCCGGTGGCCCCGGTGGCCCCGGTGGCCCCGGTGGCCCCGGTGGCACCGGTGCTGCAGCAACCGCCGGTCTCCGTACCCGTGGTTCCCGCGCCCCAGGTCCTCCCGGCAGCACCCCCCGCGCCGAAGGTGGTCGTTCCGCCCAAGCTCAAGCCCAGCGTGCCCAAGTTCGCAACCGCACCCTTTGCGACGGCACCTTTCGCCAGCCAGCTTCCCGAAGGATCAGCGGCCCCGGCGGAGGAAGAGGCCGCCGAAGCGGCTGCGCCCGACACTGCGGCCGCCAGCACGGCGAAGGTCAGCCGGGTGGCGGGGATCGCAGGGACGCTCATCCTGCTTGCGGGCGCCGTCGTCGCCTTTGCCCGGCACCGGCCCCAGGACTAGCGCCGCGCGCATCCGCAGGCGGTAAGGCGCTGGGCCTATGCGTCAATTTCCTGCTGCGCGAGCACCGCGAGGGATTCCAGGTTGGCTGCGTCAGTGTCGCTGAATGCCCGCGGTTTGTCGTCGATGACGCACAGGCTTCCGATCCTCCAGCCGCCCGGACCGGTCAGCGGGTGGCCAGCGTAGAAGCGGATATGCGGCTCCCCCTGGACCAGCGGACTTGAGCTGAAGACAGCGTCCTTGAGCGTATCCGGAACAATGAGCATTCTGTCGGCGCGAATGGTCTGGTTGCAGAACGCAACGTCGCGGGGCAGGTTCTGGCCGATAGGTCCCGCGAGAGACTTGATGAACTGGCTGTCCGCGGTGATCAGGGCGATGGAGGACGAACTGACACCGAACTGGCGTTGGGCGCGCCGGGTGATCTGGTCGAACCGCGATTCCCCCGCGGTGTTGAGAAGCCCGGTCCTGCTCAGTGACTCAAGCCGCCGCAGCTCCGCTTCGCGTTGAATGGCCTGGATTGCGCCGACGGCACCGAGCGTACTGAGAGCTGGGTCGAGCCAGCCACCGAGCTGGCCGGAGTAACCGGCGGCCGCCGACACCTCACCCGTGCTGTAGGGCGCGGGCTGGACGGTGGACCCGCGGTCCTCGAGCATCTCATTGATGGCGTGGGCGACCAGGTCCCGCTCAAGGGAGGGCAGCACCAGGAGCCCGTAGAGGTAGGCCTCGACGTCGAGCGGATCGAGACGGCCACCCATCCCGGCGTAATTGAGCCATAGGTCATAGGCGTCGAGCCCGGCGGCCGAGGCGCTTTCGATACTCAGCCACTGCTGGGCATACCTGTCCATTGCAGGCACCCGC
Organism: Arthrobacter zhaoguopingii; assembly: GCF_009828605.1. Taxonomy (NCBI): domain Bacteria; kingdom Bacillati; phylum Actinomycetota; class Actinomycetes; order Micrococcales; family Micrococcaceae; genus Arthrobacter; species Arthrobacter zhaoguopingii. The sequence continues at coordinate 68,532 of NZ_WIAE01000013.1, forward strand.
CACCCCACCTCTCACTCCAGTAACGTTTTGTCTATCCGTCAACCGTAACTGAAAGAGCGCGGACGGAGGAGAGAACGTGAGAACGCGTTGTGGCCGGTTCCGCCGACTCGGGGCCATTTCCGCGGAGACGCCCCGGAGACAACGGAACCGTCAACTCTAGGGCTCCTGCCCGGAGCGGTCCATGACTTTCCTTCACAGGTCCGGCATGTACTCTGGTGCAGCGTCCATTCCTAGAAGAAAGCAATTCCCCCATGGCAACCGATTACGACGCCCCCCGCGTCGCGCAGGAAGACCAGCCGGCCAACGAATCGCTCGAAGCGATTCAGGCCCAACGCAGCGCCACCACGCAGACCGCGTTGATCGATGTCGAGGACGGCGACACCGCCGAAGGCTTCGATCTTCCGGGAGCTGTCGTCGATGACGAACTGCTCGTGGAAGTCGTTCCCGTGCAGGAGGACGAGTTCACCTGCATGTCCTGTTTCCTCGTCCACCACCGCAGCCAGCTGGCGCTGGATAAGAACGGCGCCAAGTACTGCAGGGAGTGCGAAGGCTAAAGGCGGAGCTTCCCCGACCGGCCTCTTTCGGCGTCGGACCCGCGCCCATCCGGGGGCGGGTTCGGCGCCGAATTGTCAGTGGCAGCACATAGTCTGACTACGACGTTTAGGCCGGGCCACCGAGGAAAACCATGAACACCGCCGTCCTTCCCGCACCGCAGATCTTCGATCGTCCCTGGACACGCGAGCAGCTTCTTGGTGCCGCCGAGGCTTCCCGGGAGTCCGAGGAACACACCGACTACCACGGGGCCGCCCGGGCAATGGCCAGCCGGGGCCGGGCCGTGGACCTGCCCCGGATCAGGGCTCTGGTCAGCACCGTCATGGGCGGCACCGATGGGATCTACTACATCTGCTGCTCCCTCTACGGCGCCCACCTGGCCATCAGCTTCCCCGAACTTTTCACGGACCGCCAACGCCAGCTGCTCCTGGCGCCGCTTGCGGCTGCCGAGGCACCCGCCTGCGCAGGCGCACGCGAGCGTGCGGCTTAGTGGGGTATGACCCCTTCCGGGTTTGAGGCCTGCTCCGTTTCCGGCGCCGTTTTCCCTACCTTGTCTTTGACCTTTCCCCGGGCCCGGACCGTCAGGTCCGCTGCGACCCCTTCGAGGGGCGGGCGCCGAAGCTTTCGGCCAGGTCGAAGGTGAAGTCGATGAGCAAGCCGATCACATAGGCACAGTCCCGCCGGTCCTCAAGCTCACCCTTCATTCTGGTCAGCGCGGCCAGCAGGTCCTCATTGGACCGGCCGTCCTCAAGGTAGCGGTCGACAGCCGCGGCGAGGGCGTCCGCGCCGCCACCCTCTTCGAGGAAGCGGTAGGGCTCCCAGTTGAGATGGTCCCACTGTGACACCAGCTCCTCGGACATCCACGGCACCCCGGCCTCCTCAGCCCGCGGCCTGACAGCCGTTTCGAGGACGTCCCGGGTGCTGCTGACCTCGGCCATGATGCGTTCCGGATCCGCCGGCGTGAACGCTTCGAAGCGGTCGAGCGCCGTCCTGGCCTCCCCCACCGCGAGGCGCAGCCTCTCCTCGAAGGTGGGACCCTCATAAGGAGCCCGCCCCGCCCCGCCGAGGTCCAGCACCAGGGCGGAGACATCGGCGTAGGCGCGGTCAAGCCGGTGATGCACTCCGGCGACGTCCTGGTCGCCCCCGGCAAGCTTCCAGGCCTTCTCATGAAGCGTGACGGCGGTGTCGATAGCCAGCATCCTGGCACTCGCGGCGACGGCCTTCTTCACCCTGCGCCCGGCCAGCAGCCGCACGCCGACCAGCCCGGTCGAAACCACCACTGTGAGGACCGACAGGGCTAGGACAGCGGGATCGCTGTCCTGCTCCCGCACTGCACTTCGGGTTCCGCTCAACCTTGTCTCGGCCACGATGCCTCCTCGGGGTTTGATTGCACATTCTTTCACGCAATTCCATTACCCGGGAGGTTCCGGCCCGCATTCCGAACCGCCGGACGGCTCGAAGGAATAGGTGGCCGACGTCGTTCTCCGCTCGGTATCGTGACGCTCAATGGTCCGACGAAAGGAGATCCCATGCCGAGGGGAGACATCGAAACGTTCCACGAGGTGGGCTTGTGGATGAATCGGCGCCAGGCGGTCGATGACAAGCCCTGGGGCCTTTCTGCCACCAAGGAAGAGGCCGCCGGAATCGGCCGGAGTGTCGCCAAGGCTGAAAAAGTGGAGCACATTATCAGGAATATTGACGGGACCATCGGGGAACGGAACTCCTACGGGAACGACCCCAGCAGCGTCAGCGGCTGACCGCTGCCGGCCTCATGCCGCACGGCCAATGGTGACGGGGCGGACACCGCCCGTCACCCGAGGGTCAGCTCCTTCGGCATCGCCATTTCCTGCCGGAACTTGTTGACGTACTGCGGGCAGAAGGAGGCGACACCGGCCCCCGAAATAGTCCTCAGTTCCCCAGTCTTGTACATACCCCATGCGTCCCCCGCGCGGATCAGGCTGCTCGCATCCTGCGCTGCCCCGCCCTGGTCGTACATCCTGCAGAAGCTCATGGCGATGGTGATGATCTGGTCGCCCTTCGTGAACTGCAGGTCCGGATGTTCCCGGCGGACGTAGTCGAGGAACGCCTTCTCGTGCAGTTCCTCGTCCGTCAACGCCGAGACGGCCACCTTCACCCCCGGGGTGAGGTAGTCAGCAGTCGCGTCCGCCCGGGCATCGGTGCCGCACCCGGCGAGGAGAAGTCCCGCGATGCCGAGCACTACAACGGCAGGGTGTTTCAAGGGGTCCCTCCTAGGAAGTATTCGACTCTGATTCTAGTGCCCGGTCAGCACGCTCCCGCTGCGGTGGATCCGTCCAGCAGGCATCCCGGCGTCGTCCGGTTTCTACACACTGGACCGGACGTCACCGAAGGCAAAGGTGTCGTGCGGACCGTTCCGGCCGGGCGGGCGCTCAGCTTCGCCGTCCATACAGGCGACGGATGACACCCAGAGCGAGAATCGCAGCTGGCAAGAGGGCGAACAACGTTGCCAGAACGAAGTACTCAGTGACGATGATCGTTTCGGCCGTGCCTACTTCCCAGAACCGGCATTCGATGCCAAGGGGAAAAACCAGCTCGTCGCCGCTACCTTCGTACGGGCCCGCCAAGCCTGGGTCCCACCCCTCGGGCAAGAAAAATTCAAGGCAGTAGAGTCGGGATTCAATGAAAGCTTGGCGGATGAATATGTGGACAAGCTCTTTGACCAACAGGTACCACACTGCGCATCCCGCGAGGCCAAGAACGACGAGCTTACGCAAGCCCGTCCCGCGTGCCTCCTCGGCGATGTTCGTCATTGGTCCCCCAGTTCTTCGAACGAGAGTGACACATCTCCCCACGCACAATGAGAGAACGCGGCGTTCGTTACCCTTCCGTTGTACGTCGCAGGATGATCGGGACTGCGAGTCCGGGTATGTGGCCTCGACGCGGCCGGCCCGGTGGAAGTCCTCGACGATCAGTGCAGGGCGCCGGAATCCGCGGGAACAGTGGAGCTTAGAGGAATCGAACCCCTGACCTTTCTCAGGGGACGGCTTATTTCAATACTTGCCAAAGCCTGTCATGGCGCCAATGATCCGCGGAATTTAGACATTGCTGGCGACACGAAAAGGCCATGACATGTGATCGTATTTCACCGTTTCCGTGTGGTGAACGTGTGACGGACTACGTACTTCTCTCACCAGACTCACCGGGGAAGGCAAGAGCAAAAGGGAGATCATGCGTGGTCTTAGACGCTGCGTCGACCGTGAGATCTACCGACCAATCGCCAACCCCGTCCCGGCGCCGACTGTTGCGGATCTATGACCTCTCTGACATGAGCTGCGCATCACGTTGCAGGAAACAACGAAGGACCTTCACCAGTGGCCATCTATACTGTCGGCGTGATGCTGGGATGCAGCCGGTCCCGTCCGGCGGCGGTTCGACTTATGAGCCGGCGCCGGGCGGGGGTTTAGTTGCTTGCCGGGGTGGGGATGTGGTTCGCCCGTCGGCGGAGGCTGGTGAGGACCAGTCCGCCGAGGAGGGCGAGGATACCGCCGATGATGAGGGTTGCGCTGGCCGATACGCTGTCGACCAGCACGCCCCCGATGATTGCGCCGACCGCGATTGCGATATTGGCGACGGTGACGATGAGGCCGCCGATTTGTTCCAGGCGTGCCGGTTCGGTGTGTGCTCCCCAGCTCAG